>QKIO01000040.1 GCA_003251015.1 Bacteroidales bacterium | reverse complement strand
AAAGTCACTACTTTAGATGTGATGAATAAATTGCGTGGTGAGATGGGCACACTTGTTAAAGTGGGGGTGGTTCGTCGTCCAGGAAAAGAAATAGTAAATTACACCATCACCCGGGGCGCCATTCCAATGTATAGTGTGGATGTGAGTTATATGGTTGATGAGCGTACTGGTTATATTAAAGTAGATCGTTTTGCTCAAACCACTTATACCGAGTTCTTAACAGCCTTAGCCAAACTAAGATCTCAGAATTGCAAACAAGTGATGGTGGATATGCGCGGTAATTCGGGAGGTTTGTTAGATGTAGCTATTAGCATGTGTAATGAGTTTTTGGCTAAAGACGAACTGATTGTGTACACACAAGGTAAATCTCATAAACGACAAGATGTGTTTGCCGATGGCAATGGTAAATGTCAGGATATGAAAGTAGTGGTGCTGATAGATGAGTATTCGGCCTCGGCCAGTGAAATATTTGCAGGCGCAATACAAGATAACGACAGAGGTGTAGTGGTTGGTCGCCGTTCCTTTGGTAAGGGTTTGGTGCAACAGCAAATACCATTGCCTGATGGTTCTGCCGTACGACTAACGGTAGCGAGGTATTATACGCCAGCTGGTCGTTGTATTCAAAAATCATACGACAATGGCAACGAAGATTATTACCACGATTTAATGACTCGTTACGAACATGGCGAATTCTTTACACAAGACAGTATTGTTTTTAACGACTCACTTAAATATACCACCAAAGGCGGCCGCACCGTATATGGCGGTGGTGGTATTATGCCCGATGTATTTGTACCGCGCGACACCACCTACCTCACACCTTATTATATGAAGTTAAGGTCGAGCGGTTCTATTTATTCGTTTTCGTTAAGTTATGTGGATAGAAATAGAGAGGTGCTTGATGAAATGGAAGATGTTGCAGAGATAAAGTCTTATTTGGATAAGCAAGCCGTGATGCAGCAGTTTTTGACGTACGTTGCCTCAAAAAAGATTGTGTTTAACAAACGTGAATTTGCCATCTCAGAAAAGTTGATTGATGCCGAGTTAAAAGCTTACATAGCACGTAACATCATCGATAATGATGGCTTTTATCCTATATTAAATCCTTTGGATGAAGTCTTTATAAAAGGCTTAGATGCCATCCACAAAAAATAAAAATAACTTTTTTAGTAAGCCCTGTTCGTTAATGAACAGGGCTTTTAGAAGTACTCTAGTCCTTTCATCCTGGATTAAATCCAGGGTTACAAAACCAGTCGTTTCTGCGAAACTTAGTCGGTTTAACGTAGTAATAGAGTTAGAATAAGTTCTTGTATACAGAAACGTAGCTAGGATAGTTGACAAGTTGTTATTTACGGCCTAGAGTAGTGCGGGGGTTAACCCCACTAAACTTTCAAGCCAAGATGATGCTCAAATACAGGTATTTACCTTCAAAATTTGCACGTTGCCCCGCATTACTTATGACACTTTGTTAGCCACTGGGCTTCCTTGTCTAGTCGTTTATAATCAAACAATCATAGTTGTTATCAAAAAGTACTACTGCTGATTCGGAGCACGAATTTATTTTGTTTTTTTGAGTGTGGGGAAACCTAAATTCGCCCTCAAAGGCGGTTAGGTGGGATGGCTTTGTAAGCTCTTTGGCAAAACTTTGGAAAGAGCGATGGCTCGTGGGGCTTTGCCAATGTGCTTACAAATAGGGTGGGCAATGCTAGTTGCTTTCTAATATTTGTTGGCTTATAACTTATTTCCAGAGAGGTTCGTTTTGCCAATCAAATAAATTTCCATTTGCATCTGATGGTATACCAATATACTTAATAGGCACATCGGGGAATTTATTGAATAACTCTTGTGATTTGGTTGTAAGGTGATTATGTGGATTCGCTGCAAATAGCATATACTTTAAAATACAAAGGAAATAAAATGTGCGATGGTTGTTATTGAAAGAAGTTTTCACACAGGCTTGTTTTGGTTTTAGCAAAATATCGGGTTTAATAGCAAAATCTCGGTTCCATAAACGAGCATGGTGAGCACAAATATTACGAACATAAGTAAGCGTGTGTAACCACGACGTAAAAACCGTTTGATGTAAACTAAAATAGTCGGCTATTTGTTTTTTGTCGTTCTTATTTTTTAAGCCAACATATAAGCGAGACAACTCTCCAACGGTAAGAAGCTCGGTACACATCCATGATGGTGGCGTTTTGGGGGTATGGTAATTATCGAGGTAATGTTTTACAAACACTTCAGGATTTTTAGCATTGCAGCAGCGTAGAATAATATCCTGAAACTCTTTGTAGTCATCGAAAGTTTGCCGTATTTGTTTGTATAAGATGGTTTATAAATGGTTTTTATATCGTGCCAATGCGAAGTATTATACTTATGTGCCAGAATATAAGTTAACTGAGTTCTGATTGCGACTTCGATGCGTTCGATACAATCGAAAACCAATAAACGTAACACTCTGTCGAAACGATACAAGTCAATTATCTGCTGAAACTCCGTACCTGCATTAAACTGGTCTTTTTGTTGTTGATAAGTAAGAAAAAATGCACTTAAACGATAATAGCCTATTTGTTGAAGGTATTGTATAGCTCTTTCGTTGTGTGGGATATGCAGTCCGCGTTCCTTAATAATATCAACTTGTTGTTGGTATGTAGCTGGTGATTTGGTAAATGCAGATTTTGACATGGTTAAATTTTAGGCATAAAAAAACCTTCCAAGTGTGCATCGTAGAGAGGCAAGGAAGGTGTATTATCGTTAGTTCTAGAACTTTCTTTTGAAAATGACCCGTATGCAGTTTTTATGGTATACATGACGGATCCTGTTGATGCAAATGTAACACAATTGTGTAATTGTGCAAAAGTATTTACTAAGTATTTACTTACTATGTATTTCATATTGCAATAGTTATTAACAGAACATAAGTTGTAACAGTCCCTATTTCCATTGCGTGCCTTTGTCTATTTGCTGCTGGCAATGGTTTATTTTTTGGTCGAAGGCAGTAAGGAATTTGGCTATTTTATCGTGTTCAAAAAGACAAATTATCACTTCAGGTCTCATTTAATTTTTTCTTAAAATATTAGCTTGGATTTTTCATTTTCAATGTAATATCGCCAATATTATATGTGTAAATAGAAGCTGGTAAAAATGAAAATACGATATCCCCCACATTCTTTACACCTAATTGGTCGATTGAAGTTACTAATGCTGTTTGAAATGCATTAATTTTGCAAAATTGGATTAGACTTTTTAATTCCTGTGGCTTTTCAAAATAACGATTGCTCCATTTTATTTCCACACCCCATTGAGGCTTATGTTTTTTATCATCAACCAACACTAAGTCAACTTCACCTTCGTTTTTTCCATCTTTCCATCGAGCATAAGTTAAATCCAATTTTTCACGATGCATCCATTGAGACAATATAGCCGTTTCAACCATATTACCCATTTCATTATCGGTTTCAGAACTAGGTGAGAACAACGCCGTTCTTAGCGAAGGATTTGTCAAATAAACTTTAAAACTTGTTATCCTTTTTAAGCGTTTGGCATTCACATCTACTTTGTTTAACACTTTTATGAGGAAAGCAGCCTCCAAGTATTCTAAATATTTCTTTAATGTGTCTTTTTGTATTCCACTTTCATTAGACATTGATTCATAAGAGAATTCATTACCTGTATTATAAGCTATATAGGTGAAAAAACGATTTAATTCTTGAACATCTTTGATACCGTATAAACTAGGTAAATCTCTCAGCAACACTTTATCCACAATGTCATTTTTTACATATCTGCCCATATCACTTTGTATTTTCTCTGACAGCACAACTTCAGGATAACCTCCAAAGTTTAAGTAATGAACAAACTCTTTATTTAGCACTTTTATATCGTGAGTAAGACAATAGGGATAACTTTATTAATGCTAAAAATGGGTGAAGTCCTTCAACGATGCCCCACAATCTATAACATCATTTGCAGATCAAAATATTCGTTGTGTGTAGGTTATTTTAAAATCGACAAGTTGATTGTTACAAATAAGCAAAAATGAAAATCAATTCTTTTGACTAACATTTATTTACATCAAATATCTTTGTCTATCAATTTAGAGTAAAAATGATTTACAACCAGTTTAGATATACATTCGTGTACTTTAAGTTGTCTTGACAATCATATATTCCACAATTTGATACTCTAATGTCTTAGATATGAAAATAAATGCGGTCTTTCTTGTATTTCGACTGGCGAATTTGGATGGTCATGCGCTCAAAATCCACATCCGCTATCTTGAGATTAATCACCTCTTGTCCCGAGCAAACCAGCCGAATAAATCAAGGTCAGCACAATGCGGTGTTTTAGTATCGTGGGCGCTAAAAACAGTTCTTTTAACTCCTGCGGATTAAGAATTACAGGCAATTTGGTGTCTTTTTTGAGCGAAGGCAAGGCAATGGCTTTTTTATTCATGCCCAGCAAGCGGTAGTAGTAGCGCAGTCCATACACCATGTGTTTAAAACTACTACGCGAGGGTGATTTAGGATCTTTGGCTATTGCTACCAGGTATTTGTTAATCTCGTCCTCACAAAGCGTTTCGGGCAGCTGCTTAAAATGCAGTACAAACAAAGCAATGCGCCTGATGTAGTTGTTTAAAGTGCTTTGACTTTGTCCGCGCAAAGTAACTTGCTGACTCAGTTTTGTAACAACGTCAGCAAATTCAGTAACACAAGCAATGGCTTGCTCCACAATGGTTAATGATGTTCTCTTTCTCATAAC
>QKIO01000056.1 GCA_003251015.1 Bacteroidales bacterium | reverse complement strand
TCTTTCTACTTGTGTCTTTTATTAAATCCACTCTTCACGAATCACTTTTCCATCAAGAGATACAATGGCTAGTTTTAAAGGTATCTTACGCTTAGCTTGCGCTACTGCAGCTTTTGCTGTTTGTAATAAACCTCCACAACAAGGTACTTCCATAATCGTAACGGTAAGGGTGTTAAGCTGTGAGTCGTCTATCATCGACACCAGTTTTTGGATGTAGTTGTCTTGGTTACTGTCTAGTTTTGGACATGCGATACCTACACTACGACCTTTTAAATACTTACTGTGGAAATTACCCATGGCAAATGGGACGCAATCAGCTGCTAATACCATGTCTGAGTTGCGGAAATAGGGGGCTGCAGGGTTTACCAAATGCATCTGTACTGGCCATTGGCGTAATTCAGATGGTGCTTCACCCGTTGCAGCACTTGCTGTTGTTAAGTCGTCAGGACGCGAAATAGTACGTGCTTGAGAACCAGGACAACCACCTCCTGCATGACCTTGTTGAGCCATCACACTGACTTTAGGTTTGTGTACCTGACGGATCACATCATCGGCACTAAATCCTAGTTTACCATCGTTTTCTTTAAGGTAAGCTACGGCTTGTTTTAAAAACTCAAACTCTTCGTGTTCTTTTAAATGTTTCATGTGAGCTACTACGGTATTGATGCCTTTGTCAACCATCAAACTCATCACTTTAATCTCGTCATAGGCTTCTGCTTCGCGTTTTTCAATAGTCATTGCACCTTCGGGGCAATGGTTTAAGCAAGCACCTAGTCCATCACACATTAAATCGCTGATAAGTCGGGCTTTGCCATCAATAATTTGTAATGCGCCTTCATGACAACTAGGAATACAAACCCCACAACCATTACACAAATCTTCATCTATTTTTACAACGTCGCGTACCATATCTTTAGTTTTTATAGTTCGTTTTTTTTTGAAGCACTTGATTGATTTTTGTCTTCTATCAAGTTACTTGTTTCTTTTTACAGTGGCAAATATAGGGGGGTAGTCATAACTAGACTGTAACATATGTTACAAAATGAAAAATAGTTGTTATTTTGGCACCAAATTACTTAAATATGGAGATGCTTTCTAAATGCCCATTGTTTAATGGGGTAACTAGTAGCGAGTTGGATGTTTTGATGAAGGATTTACCTTTTCAAATAAAAAAATATGCCAAAGGTCAAATGCTTGCTCAGAGTGGTGAAGAATGCCGTTCGCTGATGATTATGCTTAAAGGCAGTGTGCGGGGGGAGATGATGGATGTGTCGGGTAAGGCCATTAAAATTGAGGATATTGAACCGCCTAAACCCTTGGCCGTGGCGTTTATCTTTGGTCAAAACAATAGGTTCCCAGTTAACATTATCGCCAATGATGATTCCGAGGTTTTTCTGTTGCCCAAAGAATCGATGCTTATCTTGTTGCAACGAAGCGCCCCGTTTCTAAAGAATTTTATGAATATAATCAGTAGCAGGGCGCAGTTTTTAAGTGATAAAATTCGTTTTCTTAACTTTCAAACCATTAAAGGTAAGCTGGCACATTACCTTCTGCAGCTCGAAAGTTCACAACAAGGTGAAATTATATTGACTAAAAGTCAGGAAGAATTAGCGACTTTGTTTGGTGTGACACGACCTTCGTTGGGGCGTGCCTTGCGTGACTTACATAACGATGGTTTGATTGAAGCCAAAGCAAAAAGCATTCTCATTATTGATAGACAAGGACTGATGGCTCTGTTGCGTAAGGATTAGTGCGGCAGTTGTCTTGTTCTTTAATGCGTATGTTATATTGGTTGCAATGGAGCTTGAATCGACATTCGTTGGATGGTTTATAAGTCACTTCTGATAAGTTGTAGTGGACTTCATATTTGACCCAAAGATGAATTTGGCGAAGTTTTACAGGATACTACTCTGTGATAAACAAATATCTTAACAATCATTTTTTGTTTTTTGGTTTGAAGATGTCTCAAACAACCTCTTAATCATTGGGTATGTCCGTGTATAAGCCCATTTTATTGCTTGTGTAGTAAGCTTGTTATCACCTTCATTTTATCACATTGGGAGCGTTAATTATTTTAGATACCTACTCAATCAAATAGGTGTTTTATTCATTTTATTTGGATCAATCCGTTACCTTTGATTAGATGAATGATCCCTGTTATAATCATCAATTCTAATGTTATTTGTTGAGTTTCTAATGAGAAAAATTATAGTTGTTAAAAATCCATCCACATGGAAATTAGAATCAGGTGATATTGAGGTCATCTCATCAAAAACCTACCTTGAACATCCTCAATTTGGCAAAACTAAAGACCTACGGGTATTTAACCTCTCCAACGATTACGACTATCAAACACGAGGTTATTATGTGTCGCTATTGGCCGAAGCCCGTGGTCATAAGGTAATGCCATCGGTAAAAAACATCCTCGATATAAAAGGAAATACGGTGGTTAAAGTTATTTCGGATGAGCTGGAAGAGCTGATACAAAAGAGTTTTCGTACCATAAAAAGTAAAGAGTTTGAGCTCAGTGTGTATTTTGGACGTAACATTGCCATTAAGTACAATAAGTTAAGTCTTGAGCTCCATAAGATATTTCAAGTGCCTTTGTTTAGGGCGAAGTTTGTTTTGGGTAAAAAATGGGAACTTAAATCCATTAAAACCATTGCTATGAATCAAATTCCCGACTACCATCTGGAATTCTTAAATGAGTCGGCTTCTGATTTTTTCTCTAAGAAACGGTATAACGTGGCCCATCCCGAGACGTATTTGTACGATTTGGCCATTTTGGTGAATCCTAAAGAAAAAGCACCGCCGTCAGATGCCGAGGCGCTCAAGAAGTTTGTGGATGCTGCGGAACGTAAAGGTTGTTACGTGGATTTTATTACCAAAGATGATTATAACCGTATTGGCGAATACGATGCGTTATTTATCCGCGAAACCACAGCTGTTAATCATCACACCTACCGTTTTGCGCGGCGTGCACAGGCCGAAGGCTTGTCGGTGATAGACAGTCCAGAGGCCATACTAAAATGTGCCAATAAGGTTTATTTAGCTGAGGTGCTGGCTTTGGGAAAAATAAATACGCCTAAAACGCATATCCTGACCAGTCCTAACGTCAAAGGTATTGAGCACAAAATAGGGTTTCCTTGTGTGTTGAAATTACCCGATTCGGCCTTTTCGCAAGGGGTGGTAAAGGCTCATAACTTAAACGAACTAAAGGCACATGTGAAAAGCATGATGAAACAGTCTGATCTGGTGCTGGTACAGGAGTATACGCCTACCGATTTTGATTGGCGCATTGGGGTGCTTAACAGTGAGGTAATTTTTGCTTGTAAATATTTTATGGCCAAAGACCATTGGCAAATATACAATTGGAAATCAGAAGATAGTGCCGATATCTCGGGCGCTTTTACTAATGTGCCCATAGGTGAGGTGCCTTCGTTTATTATTGATGCGGCCTTAAAATCCACTAAACTTATTGGTAAAGGGTTGTTTGGGGTGGATGTAAAAGAAATTAATGGTAAACCATTGGTGATTGAAGTCAATGACAACCCAAATATTGATAGTGGTATTGAAGATTTATTACTGGGAACTAAACTTTACGATGTGATTATTGGACAGCTTATCTCACAAATAAACCGCAATGAAAAAAATCTCACTCTTTAAAGCCGTTGGTGTAGAGTTGGAATACATGATTGTTGACTCAAGCTCCTTAAATGTTAAACCTTTGTGTGATGAGGTTTTGATGGCTGTTAACGGGGCTGTGTCTTGTTATTTTGAAAATGGATCCATAGCTTGGTCTAACGAATTGGTAGCCCACGTGATAGAGCTAAAAACCAACGGACCTGCTGTGGGGTTTGACGGTTTGGCGGATGCTTTTCATCAAAACGTGCTTAAGATAAATGCCATACTAGCACCATATAATGCCGTTTTGATGCCTACGGGTGCTCATCCGTGGATGAATCCCGACACCGACACGGTACTTTGGCCTCACGAGAGTAATGAGATATACAGTCTCTATCATCGCATTTTTAATTGTAAGGGGCATGGCTGGTCTAACTTACAAAGCATGCATCTTAATTTACCTTTTTCTGGTGATGTGGAGTTTCACGCCTTACATTCGGCTGTTCGTTTGCTTTTGCCTTTAATGCCTGCGCTCACAGCCAGCACACCTGTGTTAGATGGTGTCGAGACGGGTTTTGTCGATTCGCGGTTAGAACACTATCGTTTTAATCAACAAAAGATACCGTGTATTGCGGGTCGTATTATTCCTGAAGAGGTGGCATCTAAAGCCGATTATCAGTTGACTATTTACAATCCAATAGCACAGGCCATCAAACCCTATGATAATCAAGGTTTACTTAAACAACACTTTTTAAATAGTAGAGGTGCCATTGCTCGTTTTGATAGAAGCACCATCGAAATACGTATTCTTGACTTACAAGAAGCTCCACTTGTTGATTTGGCCTTGGCTAAGTTTATTTTTGAAGTGATTCGGTATCTGGTTTCGTTGCGTCTAACTCAAACTGGTCATGCGCATAGTATCTCCACCGATTATTTAGCCGATGTGTTTGAACAGGTAATTAAAGTTGGTGATGTGGTTGAGGTGTTGGATACCAACCATCTGTTGGCACTTGGTTTTGGTGGTGCTGACAAACATACTGTTAATGAGATATGGATGACTTATTTTACCCGTGTATCATCCTCTTTAACCCCCCTTGAAATAGATGTAGTTCGTCTGGTTTTAGAACAGGGATGCCTGTCTACTCGCATCAAAAAGGCCTTGCATTTAGATGCGAGTTTAACTC
>QKIO01000350.1 GCA_003251015.1 Bacteroidales bacterium | reverse complement strand
ATGGTGGTGGTCTTTATTTAGGCTATGCTAGTCCTCGTGTAGTGAATTGTGTGTTTCGTGATAATTATGCTGCAGATGGTGGTGCTATATATGCTACAAATAGTTCTTCAGACATAAGTTCTTGCCTTTTTATTAACAATGAGGCTAAATATTATGGAGGTGCTGTTAATACTGTCCATGCACTAAAACTGAGTCATTGCAATTTTATAAACAATACGGCTAGTTATTATGGAGGTGCTGTTGTGTCAAACACGAGCACCACAACTATTACAAACTCTATTATATGGGGCAATAGTGCGCCTAGTTCTCCTTCGCTTAATGGTTTAACGTGTACCTATAGTTGTGTAGAGGGTGGTTATTCAGGTACGGGCAATCCCTTGTTTGTGGATGTTACTACTGAAGATTTTCGTTTAAATGCCACGTCACCTTGTATAAATAAAGGTTTGAATGCAAACACTCCCGCCTGGTTAGCTACTGATTTTATGGGAGCTGCCCGTTTGCTTGGCACCACTGTGGATATGGGTATTTACGAAGGAGCAGGGGTGGTTACACCTATTCATACACTACCCTTAAATGAGGCTATCTTACTACCAACTACTACCAGTGCACAACTGACATGGGTTTGGGAGTCTTCTGTTCCAGCGGGCATTACATCCTACGAAGTGGAGGTGAAGGTAAATAATGGGAATTCTGTGTTTTATTCTACCACAGCCTTAACCTATTCACTCACGGGTTTAACGCCTGCTACTTACCAATGGCGTGTGCGTGGTGTTGGTGTCTCCAGCACAAAAGACTGGTCGCCTTGGAGTGTTTTTTATATACCAAGAGCAACACCTATTTATGTCAAACAAGGTGGTTCTGGTTCTGGTAATTCATGGGCTGATGCCATGGGTGATTTACAAAATGCTCTCAGTATAGCTGTTAGTGGCGACCAAATATGGCTTGCCGCAGGTACTTATAAACCCACAACAACTACCTATCGTAACATCTCGTTTAAACTCAAACAAGGCGTTCAGCTTTATGGTGGTTTTGTTGGCACCGAGACTTTATTGACTCAACGCAACTGGTCGCTTAACAAAAGCATCCTGAGTGGTGATATAGGTGCTGTGGGTGTAGATACCGATAACAGTTACCATGTATTAACATCCATTGGGACCAGTACTTCGCCAATTACCGACCTTACCTACTTAGATGGTGTGGTTGTGGAAAAAGGATATGCTAATGGGTCTAGTGCTTTGTCTGATGGTGGTGGTCTTTATTTAGGCTATGCTAGTCCTCGTGTAGTGAATTGTGTGTTTCGTGATAATTATGCTGCAGATGATGGAGGTGCTATATATGCTACAAATAGTTCTTCAGACATAAGTTCTTGCCTTTTTATTAACAATGAGGCTAAATTTTATGGAGGTGCTGTTAATACTGTCCATGCACTAAAACTGAGTCATAGTAATTTTATAAACAATAAGGCTGGTTATTATGGAGGTGCTGTTTATTCAAATACTAGTACAATAGTCATTACAAATTCTATTTTGTGGGGTAATAGTGTAGGCTCAAATACAGCAAATAATAAAGTTTCTTATTATAACTGTTGTGTAGAAGGAGGGGGTGCTCAATGGGGAAATATTAGTGCCAACCCAATGTTTGTAGATGCAACAGGTGGTGATTTTCACTTAAAAGATGGCTCTCCTGCTATTAATGCAGGTATATCTTCAGGGGTAAACACCGATTTTGATGGTGTTGAGCGTTTTGGTTTGCCTGATATGGGCATGTATGAAGCACCAGTAGTAACGCATGTGTCTCCTTCGGACAAGGCTTTTCTGTTTCCATCAAATGGGTCGTATGTTTTTAAGTGGGGTTATTCGTATACCGATTTAGGCAAGTCCCATGCGGGAATGCAGTACTTATTACAAGCGTGGGAGCCTGCAACACCTCAGACCTTGGTTTTGAGTAAAGCCATTGATGCAAACTGTATTATATCTACCGCAGACTTAAAGGCTTATACTACCTACGAGTGGAAGGTTGCGACAACAGTTAATGGTTACACTTATTGGAGTGATGTTTATTCATTTTATACAGGTGGGGAGCATCCTATTTACGTAAAACAGGGCGGTACAGGTAATGGTAGTTCATGGGTTAATGCTTTGGGTTCGTTAAGTGAGGCCTTAACCAAGGCTCAAAATGGCGACCAAATTTGGGTAGCTGCTGGAACCTACAAACCAACGACTGGTGCCGACCGTAATGTGGCTTTTACGTTGAAGTCTGGTGTTACGGTTCTGGGTGGTTTTGTGGATGGAGGTACGTTGGAGACTCGTAATTTTAATACCAACAAAACCATCTTGTCGGGTGATATTGGTGTGGTTGGCGATGTTAAAGATAACTCCTACCATGTTATTAATAATATATTCACGGCCGGCAATCCACTGACCAATGCGGTGTTAGATGGCTTTATTATTACCGGTGGTAATGCAGAATCTAGCACTGGAGGTGGTATCAACAACGAATACGCAAGTCCAGCCATTCGTTATTGTATTTTTTATGGCAACAAAGCCGTTAGTGGTGGAGCAATATCTAATAGTAATTCATCACCAACCATTAGTAATTCGTTGTTTTACGACAATAGGGTTACATCCTTTGGGGGTGCTATTTATGCTCAATTAAATTCGACACCAGTCATCACCAATTGTACCATTACCGATAATCATTCGGATAACCTTACAGGTGGTGTTTATGGAGGGTGTGTTGTGAAAAATAGCATTTTCTATGATAACAAAGCCAGTGGAAATACTTCGTTGTCAGAAAAGCAGATTTATAAATATCAGTCTTTATCCTATAGCTGCATAGATGGTATTCTTAGTGGGGTTGGTAATGTTTTTGGCAACCCTCGTTTTGTTGATGCAGCAAATCGTGATTATCGTCTGGCTTCGTTTTCGTCTTGTTATAATAAAGGGGATGATGCCGGGTTGATTATTGCCGGCTTGATATCAGACCTTTCAGGCAGTGGTCAGCGTATTGCTTATGGGAAAGTGGATATAGGAGCCTACGAAATGCAAGAAACCACTTCACCAGGCATAATTAATATAGTAAGCTCAACACCAGCAAATAATGCGACAGAAGTAGAAACTACATTTTCTTTGGTATTGACGTTTAACGAACCTGTTACCTTTAAAGAATCCTTGGTAAGAATTTCTGGAGATATGTATTTTTACTCGAAAATAAGCGCAGACAAAAAAACGGTAACCATTATTTCCTATAAGAATTGGGCTTATAATCAAACAATAACAGTTGACTTTGCAGAAGGAGCTGCTCAGAGTGTGGATAATGATCTGGTTCGTTCTAAGAAAACGTCTCTGTCGTTCCGTACTAGAAATTGTCCAGTTGGCACTTTAAAAATTATGCCTTTGGATCAAGCTCCTTGTCCAAACGTAGATATTGTTTTGAAGGCTGATGTAAACGATGGGGTTAGGTCTGATTATAAATGGACGTTTAATAATAAGGAAATACCTAAAACAGCAGGAGTAAAGAGGGTAACCTTAACCAGTATTGATGAGGCTAAACAAGGTGTTTATGTTGTGGCAGCTACTAATTATTGTGGAGATACCCTCAAGACAAGTTTAGAAATTCAATTAATAACTGGTTTAACAAAACCTACCATTAAAAAGAAGTGGGATGATGTGTATTTGGTAGATAATACTTCAGGTTTATTCAGTGATTATACGTGGTATATAAATACTTATAAACAAGCAGATGAAATGCAGTTTATTTCCATTCCTACAACAACCAAGGGAGAGTTAGTGGTTAAAGCCAAGGATTCATCAAGTGGTTGTGTGGTGGCTTCTGAAGCACTGACTTTAGGTGCTTCATCTACGATTAAGTCTTTGTCCTTGTCGCCAAACCCGGTGAAAGTGGCACATGTGGTTACCATCTCGTTTAATGGCCATAGGCAAACGGGTGTTATCCGTGTGTTCGATACGCAAGGCAAATTGGTAGAGACGGATGAATTTACCGATGTGTATCGTTACGAATACAGTAAAACCAATCTTAAGCCAGGTGTTTATGTACTAGAGGTGGTTGGTACCGATATTCAATCTATTGTTAAACTTGTTATTGAGTAACTTATGAAAAATAGACATATTAATAAAATTACATTAGTGGTTTGTTTAACCCTTTTGCCCCTATTGGGGCAGGGTCAAACCACATCTGCTAACTCGGAGAAAAACCAGAAGTTAGTTCCTAAATCCATAAAATACCCTCACTTGTATTTTGGGTTTTATGGCGAATATGGTATGTTGGAATTATCACCCGAAAAAACAGACTTTACTTACTCTACAGAACCAAATTATGGTGGTGGCGCTTACCTAGAGCTAAAAGTAATGAAGTGGTTGGGTGTTGAAGTGGCTGCTGCTTACAAAAAAATGCGAGGTACGATTAAACAAAATGAAGCGATAGGTTATACCATTATTGGATCTACAGATTCGGATGGTGATACCTATGATAGTTTTATTACTGCTATTGCAGTAAAGGAACAGTGGCGTACTGATGTGATAGAGCTTCCTCTTTCGCTTAAAGTACAATTGCCTGTGGGTAACTGGACGTTTTATCTTAAGCCAGGAGTTTCGTACAATTTAGTTTCTGGTGCAACATATGAGCAAATGGGCGCGTATTCTCGTAATGGCTATTATTCTGCGTACAATGTTACACTTACCGATGTACCCCAGCATGGTTTTTACTCTCAAACAACTAAAACAAGTAACAGTGAGTTAGCGTTCGAGAATTTTATAAATCCGTTTGTGGGATTTGGTCTTATCTTCCCGGCTCGCTCAGGTAACTTTTATATGGAAGGTAAATATTACCCAGGCAGTTCCAATCTTGCCACAGCCGGCAATGGTCTTCTGTTTGAAGGTCCACATAATATGGCACCTTTAACCGATGCTTATGTTTTTGAAAGCCTAAGCGAAGAAAGTGGTGCATTAAAACTTAGTGGCTTATCCTTTAATATTGGTTTTCGTTTTTAGTAGAGAATAAATGCAATAGTGTATAAAAAAGAGGTTTGTATCTGACGTTAAGTCTTGATACAAACCTCTTTTTTTGTTTTGCTGGATGCTTTATTTGATGATTTAATACTTAATATTTTTCTTATGCGTATTCTTTTAATGAGTCTGCTTCAACCTTGATATAAGGCTATTATTCTTAATGGTGTTCCAGAATGGATTTTGTCGATTTAGTT
>QKIO01000321.1 GCA_003251015.1 Bacteroidales bacterium | reverse complement strand
TAAGTCGTTCCTGAACAGATACTCTTGGTTAAGTCCGTAAACGTAGGTAAGGCATTTACGGTTAGGTCTAAAGTTCCATTTGTTTGACAAGTATGATCTAAATCATTCTGTAAGGTTACCTCATATATATCTGCACTGGTAACGCTACCTCCTACAACAGGTGTGCCATCAGACTTCTTCCAATTTACATAGCTATAACCTGCTGGGGCGGTAGGTAATGTAAAGGTAGACCCAATACAAATAGATTCTACAATTGCAGGTGAGGGGGGCGTAGCGCTAACACTCAAAACTAAGGTACCCTCTAACTGACAACTTGTGTTGGCATCATTCTCAACAGTTACCTTGTAGGTATCTGCTGTATTTACTATGGCGCCTACAACGGCGGTATTGTCAGACTTCCTCCAGTTGTGATAACTATAACCTAACGGTGCAGTGGGTAACGTATAATCTGACCCTGTACAGATAGAAGCTGAGAGTGTTGGTAATATTGGCATAGCATGAACAGTCAAAATCATTGTCTTCTCTACACTCTCGCAACTCTTAGCATCACTAACCTTAAGTTTTAGCGTGTGAGGTCCATCGCCAGCAATAGTCTTGACACTGGGTAAGGCTATGTCTTTATCTGTTAGTATATTATCAACATCAGTCCATATCCATGAGTTAATAATACCTGTACCTGGGGTAACACTTACTTGGGTATTTGTTAAGCCAAAACCTAAACCGCTACACGCATCTACGTCTGATAAATTAACTACTGGTAAGGCATTGGTTGTGATATTAACAACAGAATAATTAGCGTCGTCAGCAGGGGTTAAAGTGGCACCAGTGCTGCCATCAGACCATAAATAAGTGGTAGCTCCAGCGGCTGGACTTACAGTAGGGGTTAAAGTACGTGAATCTCCTTGACAGATAGTACGGCTTGGTAATGTAACTACTGGTAAGGCATTGGTTGTGATGTTTGCACTTACACTGACGCTCTTACAACCGGTAGCTGTTAACAACAGAATAATTAGCGTCGTCAGCAGGGGTTAAAGTGGCACCAGTGCTGCCATCAGACCATAAATAAGTGGTAGCTCCAGCGGCTGGACTTACAGTAGGGGTTAAAGTACGTGAATCTCCTTGACAGATAGTACGGCTTGGCAATGTAACTACTGGTAAGGCTAATATATTTACATTCATCCCTACAACACTACTCTTACAACCTTTATCATCTTCAACCTGAAGTGATAATGGATGAGTGCCTACCGTAGGAATGGTAGCTGTTGTTCTAATATCTGGTTTAGATACCGTTACTCCTGAAGCGACTAAAATAGCATGACTATCGACCCAAGTATATTTATTAACAGTACCTGTACCCTTGGTTATGGTAGGTACAATTTGTTTGGTTGAACCGTAACAAACATCAATATCAGCTAAAGCTACTACAGGCTTTTCATTAACTACCACTATTACCTCATCCTCAACAATTGGAGCAAATACCAAATCATCAATGGCAAAATCATTACCATCGATACCTGTCAAATTTTCATTAGTAATTTTAATAGTAATAGGTCCAGCCACTGAACCAGAGTTCCAAGTAGTATAAAATTGATACCACCCCTCTGTAGAACTCCCTTGAAAGGGAGTACCAATATTGACTCCATTGACCTCGAATTGCATTTTAAAAGGAGAGAGAAGTTTTCCATGAATATTAGCAAACCATCCAGAGAACACATACTCAGTATTTTTGCTAACATTAACTGTGGTAGAATATATTATTCGTCCGTCACTTGCCCCATCAGCTACAAACATTTTTCCTGCACCCGTGGTATGATCCTTTAAAGCTTTATACCATCCAGCAGGGTATGCCCCATTGGGTGGATAAAAAAGCGCAGCATCAGTGGTGATGGTAAAATCTCCAGAACCACGAGATATTTCTGTTGGCAAAACACGATAATTATACCCACTTATTGTTTGAGGATTGGCAATACCTTCAAAATCGGGGTTAGGAATTAAATTACTGGTAGCAATATTTGTTGTTTTAACTTTATAGGTAGTCGTACTCGTTGGTGTAACTATTGGCGACAAGGCATTTACAACCACCCCATTGATGGTTTCTGTAATAACGGTACCAGTACCATCTTTCCACTCTAATACTTTACCTCCCGGGGAGGTTAATTGAATAGACTGCCCCTTACAAATATCTTTTTTAACACAACTTTTAATATTAACCGAACTATTAACAAACCCAGAGCATCCACCAACTGCATTATCCTTAACTGTATAAGTAAATGCATAAGTGCCTGGAGTTTTACCTGCCAAAATTTTAGGGGCAGCAACAGATCCAGATGTTAATATACCAACATTAGGTCCAGACCATGTATGCGTATAACTACCACTACCACCTGCGACAGAAGTAACCAATTGTAAGTCGGCATCAGCACATGTTTCTTGGGGAGCCATGGTTACAATAACACCAGCCTTAACAGGAATGGTTTGAGTTGTTGAAACAACTTTAGAAAAAACTAAATCATCAATAGCAAAGTCATTTCCTACATTAATAATATTCTTGTTTTTTATTTCTATTGTAATAACACCAGTCGAAGTTGCAGTCCATGTTTGATAAAACTGTTGCCAATTAGAATTATTCTCTCCCACAAAGTCGGATCCTACAGCAATTCCATTTATAAAAAATTGCATTTGATAAGGGTTTAATAAATCCTTATGAATATTTGCAAACCATCCAGAGAACACATACTCACTACCGTTAGTTACCGATACCGTCGTCCTATACACAACCTTATTAGCAATGTTGTTTCCATTGGCAAAAAACATCTTACCAGAACCAGTGGTATGATCTGTTAAACTATTAAACCAATAGCCTGGGTATCCTGGAAAACTACCATCATAAAACGTTTGAGGATTAAAACCAATGCTAAATTGTCCATCAACACCAACACCAGGAGTCCCCATTACTTTATAGATGTAATCTGGAGTTAGAGCCTGTGCCTGAGCATCGGTTAACACGGTCTCAAAATTACCATTAGCAATTAAGTTAGCTCCACTAATCGTTTTGGCTGTATAAGTAGTGGGATTAACCATGGGATAGACTGTAGGGTTGCTCGCGGGTACAGCAACGCCATTGACTGTTTCTGTTAATAAATTACCAGCTTCATCGCGCCACTCTAAAAAAGTACCAGCTGGAGGTATTAAAGTCTGAGGAGAACCTGCACAAACTTGAGAATAAGATTCAAATCCATCAACCAATAATAAAAAAATTAAGACTAAAGAGTAAGAATTTAAAAAGCTTTTAACCGTAAAATTACGGTTAAAAAAAAATCTCGAACGGTGTGTGTAGTTGTGTTGCATAACTGGGATGTTTTTATACAATTTTCTAATGTTAAAAATGTATAATAAAAAACAAAATACCAAAACACAACAGGTGTGATTTTTAAAGTTTAGAAACAATTTAACATTTCTACCCCCTAAAACAAGAGCCTAAATCTGAAACAATTAGCACCAAAACAAGAAAACAAAAAGTGTTAAAAGATAATTAAAGAAAAAAACAAAAACAAGCTACCTTTTCAGAGATTACACCCATTACAGAACAACACAACAGCATTATAAAAGGGGGGGAATGATAACTCAATTACAATTTAAAACAAAAAGGAAAGACAACTAAATTTCTATACAAAACGAAGACAAATCCAGCTCAAAAAAAAAAAAAAAAAAAAACGAAAAATAATATAAAACACTAACCATTTAAAATCACCACAACCTAATATATCAAAATCATACCACACAAACACATCGTCAACACCTATTTACACAAAAAACTTATAAAAGAAAATTTAGGATAGATAAAATATAACTAACACCCAAATATCGATTAAAAAACTACTCCTCAGAATTTATCAAGACGAAAGGAATTAAAAGCAACTATTTCTAACTCCCTAGTACAAATACATAACACTTACAATAAACATTTGCAAGAGCCCATTACTAACGATTTATGGTAACAAAACCTTTAAATATTTTATCAATTACTCCAACCTTTACTATATACCAATATGCAGATGAGGGCAACGGATTTCCTAAGTAGATACCATCCCAAGGACCATCACTCCCATAACCTTTAAAAACAATTTTTCCATAACGATCGTAGACCAAAATATCAGACGAGGGAAATTGTTCAAGACCTTTAATTTCCCAATAATCATTATATCCATCTCCATTAGGAGTAAAAAAATTAGGTATCAAAATATTGTAGCTGAAATTTAAACTAACCACCTCCTCTACAACACATTTATGAGCGTCCTCTATATGAAAAATATAATCTCCAGTTGGTTCTACCTTAAAAGAGCTATAATCTTGCCAAGCCGATTCGTTAAGAGAATAACGGTATGGAGCTAACCCTCCTTTAGCTAAAAGAGACACCCTACCATACGTAGAGGTATCTACAAAAGCAACATATGGTTTTTCGTAAATAGTCAAAGGTACATCATCAATTTTTCCCTCACAATTATTGGCATCTCGTACCATTAAATTAAGCAAAAATGAACCAGCATTATTACTCAGAACGTTAGGGTTTAATATTGTCAAATCATCCAAAACATTTACATCCCCCCCCCAAGTAATGGTATATGGAAGGGTTCCACCAACAACCATTGGTTGTATCTTTACTTGCTCTTGCTGACAAAGTATATGATTATCAAGACTAACACTTAGCCCCCCATTTACCGTCAAATTAATTGATTCTTTTCTAACACAATTACCAGCTCCTTGATCAACCACTTCTAACGATAAAACATATAAGCCCAATTTATTGGTATTGACACTGGGATGCGGAGAAGATAAGTCGTTAAGTATTGGATGATAGATATCATCAACCCAAGTATAGGTAAACGGACCAACACCTGCAGCCGATGAGTTAAGAACCATACTTCCATTTTGGCAGATATATTGATCCTTTAGTAACGAGATGGTAGGCAAATCAAAGTGGGTTAAAGTCAGTGATCCATTTGTAGAACAACCATTAGCAGCCATCTCTGTGACCATGTAAACGCCAGCTTGATTTACAGCAGAGCCAACAGCTAAAGGGGTGGTGCCATCCACATCGAACCAATTTATTAAGACATTGGATCCATTAGAAGCAGGCAAAGCAAACGTATTATAGGGACAAATAGTCTGTGATAGATCTGGCGCTAAAGGTTTGACTAACTCGATTACCCTTGCTTGTGGCGAAGTGCCTTGACAACCAGAAGCACTCGTTACAATTACATGATAAGGTCGCAAATCACCTACCGACGGGGTAAAGCTATTGCTCAAAGGATCAATGGTTACATCAACATTCCCCTGCATCCATTGATAAGTAAAACCGCCTGAGCCCATATCTACTTTTAAAGTACCTGCACTTGATTGACACACATACACATCACTCAACCCCACCGATAAATTAGCAGCAACAACAACTTTTGCACTTACAGGCACACTACTACATAAAGTAGATGGGTCGGTTACGATCAACGAATACGTATTAGCATCAATAGCTTCGTAAAAAGAAGAATTACCAACGGTGACGTTAGCTGAATTTAGCCAATTATAACTATACAGAATAGTCCCAGAGGCATCAGTTGTAGGCGTTATACTGGTGGGGACTAAGAAACGTGAATCCCCAGCGCATATTGTTTTGTCAGAAAGGGCAACCACTGGCAGATCTAAAACTACTATTTTAGCAGCTGGAGAAACCCCAGTGCATCCTGTTGCACTTGTTGCTCTAACGGTATAGCTGTGGGTATCGCCAATTGGAGGTTGAAAGGTAGGACTTAATGGATCTACAGTAACGTCAGTAGTACCTCGCATCCATTGAAAGATATAAGTACCAGAAGGAATTAGTGCTTGCAAGGTTCCCTGAGTATTCTCACAAGCATTTGCATCTACTAGTCCTACAGATAAGCTAGATCCCTCTATCACTTTAGCACTAGCAGCTAAACTATTACAAAGAGTGTTTGGATCTATCGCAGTTAAGTAATAGGTATTAAAATCTGGAGCAAGAAATTCCTTTGATGATGCAACAGTTTGCCCCACCGCATTAGTCCAATTATACAAATACGCTATATTTCCTGAAGAATTATTTAGAGGGGCAATACTACTTGGGCTTAACTCTTTGGACTCTCCTGTACAAATAACTTTATCGCTCATAGAAATCAAAGGTAAAGGCAGAATATTCAAAACATTAGAAACTTCTGCACTCAAACAACCTAAATTATCTTCCACCCGTAATTTTAGTTGGTAGCTGTTTACGGCTGGGGGTGTAGCTGTGATTTTAACATCCGCTACCGAAACAGTCGGACTAGAATTAACTAAAATAGAACTTGCATCATCCCATATATAGTTTTTTATGGAAGTCCCTGAACCAAGCGTTATTGCTGGCGTGATGGGTTTGGAGGTACCATAACACACATCCACACTAGGCAGTGAAACTTGTGGCAATTCATTAACCTCTACAGTAATGTCTTCAGAAAGCACGGGTGCAAACACTAAATCGTCAATTGCGAAGTCATTTCCAAAAGCTTCTCCATTGGTGTTCAAAATCTCTATATCAACAGGAAAATCAGGATCAACTCCTAACACCCCAGGAGCTGTCCATATTAAATAATACTGATACCATCCTTCAACCCCTTTGGTAGATCCCAATAATTCGACAGCACCTTTAAAAGAAGGCTGTGAAACTCCATTGATTTTAAACGCCATTTCATAAGGGTTAATCAAATCTGTATGTATATTGGCAAACCAACCAGAAAAAACATAGGAGCGCCCAGCATTAACAGCTGGTACAGTATGTTTAATAACTGTTTCTGAAATGACAGGAGGGGTAATTGTGCGCCCATCGGCATACAGCATTTGAGAACCTCCATGAGCTGACATATTTTTATACCATGTGGTCTGCATCACAACTATAGGACTTGTTACATCTCCTTTATATAAATTGGTTGGATTATCACCAATACCATAGGTTCCTTGACCTCTCCCTATGTTGTTAGGTGGAGTGTGTGTTGGCAAATATGTATAGCCTTGCACAAAGGGCTGAGCACCAGACAGCCCCTCAAAATCACCCCAAGGTAATAGATTAACCCCAACAGGATCAACATAAGTCACTCTATATGTAGTAGTAGTTAGAGGGGTTACGCTAGGCCTAGGATTGGGTATTTGCACTATTGGATGAATTGGGTCAGCCATAGTAATAATGTCATCCTTTCCATCAAGATTTTTATCTTCACCAACAATAACCCACTCTATCGTTTCTCCCAAATAAAGAGGTAACAAATGGGTATCACCTTTACACACAGATGGATTTTGTGAATTAACTGCATTTATATCAAACCAACTTTCAAAAAGCAAAAGTAACCCCGTCAATAAAAAAAACTTAACAAAAAAAATTCCTCTATAAGAAACCAACAATCCTATTCTCCTACGCCTCATTATATTGCCCCCAGTTGTTGAAAAGTAAACAGTTCATGCTCTAGCACATACTAGTAAATATTTAACACTAATTATTTTTAATCTGTTTAACCAACTAATCTTTAAATTTTAAAACATAGAGCATAGCCAACTTAACAAAACGCAAATTGCACAAAAACACTCATTGACAACAATTAAAAAAAATTAACAAAAACAGAGCTCAAAGATATAAGCATATATTGATAAAAAAAATATAATATAAAGGGCTAAGGTTAATACTCTAATACTTCCATGCCACTATTGCTTTAGTTTCTAATAGATTAACCAACCAACAACCTCCCAAATTTCTTCTACTTTACCCTATAGCATAATTCGTTAAGTTAATTCTGTATATAGTTGCATGATGTCAAATCGTTAAATTCTAATAAATTTCTCTTTACATTCCTGCTGACGGTAACTATTAAGAACAATAAAGCTAAAAAATAAATACCTAATTAAGATTCATATAACTAAAAAACACTACAAAGAAACCAATTGCTTTTTTATCTTTGAGAGCAGTAAAACAGTCTAGCTATGGAGCTTATAAGCCTAATGGAATCTTTTCTACCACTGACTAATCCAGTGTTAAAATTTCTGATTATCCTACTCATCATCTTACTGGTTCCCATTACATTAAACAGATTAAAGATACCTCCTATCTTAGGTTTAATTGTGGCAGGAGCCATTGTGGGCCCTAATGGGTTTAACCTATTATTGCGCGACAATGGCATTATTCTATCGGGCACAGCTGGTTTATTATACATCATGTTTTTAGCTGGCTTAGAAATGGACTTGGGTGAGTTTAAGCGCAACAGCACTAAAAGCCTCGTATTTGGTCTCTATACTTTTTTCATTCCTATGATATTAGGTATGCTAGTAAGTATCTATCTATTAAACCTAACATTACTACCGGCCATCTTACTATCTAGTATGTTTGCATCTCACACCTTAATTGCCTACCCTATCCTTAGTAAATTTGGCATGAGTAAAAATAGAGCTGTAAACATAGCTGTGGGAGGAACGCTAATAACTGACACATTGGCCCTATTAATCCTTGCCATCATTATTAAGATGACCACAGGCGAGGTCAACCTACAGTTTTGGTTTGTTTTAGTCATTTCACTTCTTGTTTTTGGACTCATCGTTATATATATTTTTCCAATTATAAGTAGATGGTTTCTGAAACGTTACAACGACAACATATCCCAGTTTATATTTATATTAGTGATGGTTTTCTTGGGTGCTTTTTTAGCTGAGCTAGCAGGCATCGAAGGCATTATTGGTGCATTCTTAGTAGGCCTGGTTCTTAGTCGACTTATCCCAAGCACTTCCCCATTGATGAATCGGATTGAGTTTGTTGGTCATGCTGTATTTATCCCCTTCTTTCTAATAGGTGTAGGGATGTTAGTAGATTACAAAGCTTTTTTTAATGGTTTTGAAACCATTAAAATAGCACTAGTAATGACTATTACCGCCACCACAGCTAAATTCGTAGCGGCTTGGCTCACTCAAAAAACTTATAAACTCACTGCAGACGAGCGACGACTTGTTTTTGGATTAAGTAATGCTCAAGCAGCAGCAACGTTGGCCGCTGTACTTATTGGTTACAATGTTATTATAGGTGAAACAGCTACTGGAGAACCCATACGTTTATTGAGCGAAAGTATTTTAAATGGCACCATAGTCATGATATTAGTCACTTGTGCTATTGCGACCTTCTCAACTCAACGAGGAGCCCAAAATCTAGCCCTTTCAAATGCCTCATACGCACCTTCCTCGCTTAATAAAAAGCAAGAGAAAATACTAATACCTATAAGTAATCCCGCTACAGTAGAGGAGCTAATTAATTTAGGCACCACCATCAAATCAAAAGCCAACAAAAATAATTTGTTTGCACTCAATATTATCAACGAAGAGAATGCCAATGAAGAAACGGAAACAAACGCCAACAAACTGTTGGACACAGCCTTAAAGATTAGTTCAGCATCAGACAATTACATGCACCGCCTAATACGTCACGATGCCAATGCGCTCAAGGGTATTACCAGTACCATCAACGACTATGGCATCAGTGATTTAATTCTTGGTTTACATATAAAAAATGATGTTTCTTCGTCGTTTTTAGGAAATCTAACAGAAGACATCCTCAACAAAAGCAAAACCAACACATTTGTTTACAAACACCTACAACCATTAGCTACCATCAAAAGACACCTCATCTTAGTACCTCCGTTGGCAGAAACGGAAGTGGGTTTCAATTTATGGATGACTAAAGTATTTAACATCACCAAAAACACAGGCATCAAACTACACTTCTACGCCAACGAAACAACCCTAAGCACCATTAAAGAATTGGCCAGCGAGCAATCCATTAGCGGCATCTACACCCTTAACATCGAAGGTGATGAATTAACTAACGTACAAACCGACTGCAAAGCTAATGACGGATTAATATTTGTGATGAGCCGCCCAAATAAACCATCGTTTCAACCATACATGGAAGACATGGCCAGTGTATTAAACCTTCATTTCAAAGCCAATAATTTTATTCTTATTTACCCCATGCAATAAATAAAGAGTAAAAAACCTCTTTAAAAACAGGAGCATCATAGACAAGATAAGACTTTACAACCATCATTGTCTTAACATAAAACGACCTCAAATCAAACACATTTACCATCAGGTAACAAATGAGACTAGAGTTGTCTCTTAACATGTGATTTTCGCTTGGTACTTATTGGGTGATTTTTAACGCTAGTGAAAAAGTGGATATTTGTATCGACCCACCAAAAAAAAGACTAAAAAAAGCGCTCATTTTAACTTTTGCAATAATCGCCACACTCACAAAACTCACGTTCTAGGGGTTTGAAATGGGTCTTTAACCGACCATTATCGGGTGTTGTTCGGGTGTTTATCGGATGTTGTTCGAGTCTATAGAGCCGAACAGAACCCGAACAAGTACCGAACAAGTACCGAACACGACCCGAACATGGTACGACGCAGGTACGACGCAGGTACGACGCAGACACATACACGAGTCAATCCCAAACCCAACTACAAAAATTAGACACCCAAACAGTGAAGATAAAAACCCAAGTAGATAAATAATACTAAAACCAAGTTTCTAAAAAGATTAACCAAACGAGCTCAACACTGCCCCACTATACCATATAGTATCAACAATCATAATTTAACTCAAACCACGGTTATAAACATAAAAAAAGCGCTCCTTTATGTAGCGCTCTCTTTACTTAACTATTATGTACTTCCCCTAAAAACTAAACAAATTTCAACCAAGCACTTCCATCTTGGTAATCTTCAATACTAGTAATACCAATATTAAAGTGATAGGTATTAATCAACGCAGACACTTCACTATGAAGTGACACTAAAGCATTGTCAACCAAATCAGCTCTATACCCTTTAGCACCCATACTCAACACCAATCCAGCATTAACAATACGAGCTAAAGCCTTACCTAGGTCAACCATCTTACGTTGAGAAAGATTTACGTCTAAATTAAAATCAACTTCTTTCTTAAAGTAATCAGCCACATGAGCGGTTACTTCGTATGATTGTAAGAAATGATATAAGTTAAAATCCTTCTTACGTTTCATCATTTTAATAACTAAGTCTGATATCTGAGTGTATAACATCTCATTTGACCCTTCAAAAATCTGGAAAGGACGACTATCCACAATACCACGACCACCGATATGACTCAAACGATAACCTCTAGCACCCGAAAGTTGAACCAAGGTTTGAGCTGATTCCTGCATCATATCAGTCACTAAAGCTTTCATGCTATTACCAATAATACCTTCCCCAGATAAATCTTTATCGATACCAGCATTAGAACTACTGTAATGACACATGGCCGATGATACGGTATAGGCTGTTTGAATCTTAGATATTTGATGTTGTACCGAGTCTAAAGCTAAAAGATTAGCACCACCCACCATTCTATTTTTACAATGTGTTAACGCTTCATCCAACATCCGTTTGATAAAACCCATTCCCATACCTGGAAAATGCATTCTACTGCGAAGTAGGGTATCTAACATCATTTTGATACCCGTTGACTCAGGATGTAAACGAAATTGTTGAGGTATTTTCAAATCAAGCTTATTCACACCATAGGGTATCATGTATAAACCTAAATTATCGAAATACTCCTCAACTACCACACGCTGCTCGTCTTGAGTTACATCACATACAAAGAAATCGATGTCACGATTCAAATCACCTTTACTATTTTGCTCACGTGAGGTGATTAACCAATAATCGGCCATCCCCGTTAAACCCTGCCAATGTTTTGTACCTTGAATATGATACTTTCCATTGTTTAAAGTATGAGCAGTTTGCATGCTAAGGGCATCACTACCAAAATCAGGTTCGGTAATCATAAGCCCGCCCATGTTTTGTTTCTCCAAGAATCGTTTAAAGATACCTGATTTCACATCCTCACCTGCGTATTTGGCAACGGGCTCCATAAACAAAGCCATGTTAATACCAAAAGTCAGTGACAACGGCAACGACTCGTAAGATGCTGCTGTCATCACACTTAAAATCTCTTTCACATGACCACCACGCCCGCCGTACTGCTGAGGCACAGCCACCGAAAATGGATTTGTAGCCATAATATCACGCATCACCAATGGTGGCAAGCCTCTTTGCTGACTGAATTGACTGATATCAGCACGTTCGTAGAACACCGACTTTAAAGTCCTTTCAATGTTTTTTATGAAATCGTTAAAATTTTCTGTCATTGTTGTCTTGTAAAATTTATTCTCTAAATCTAGTTTTCCATCCACTAGAACCAGATATGGCTTTTGTTTAAGGCTCGCCCTAAAAACCATTACCTATCCCTAACACATACTTTAACAAGAAGGGTATGCAATTGTTGACGAAAGGAAAAAAAAATCGTTAAACATCAACCAAAACAATATAGCAAACCACTTTCTTCTTTCATGACTAATGGTTACATTTAATACACACTATTCATATTAACTATTAAATACTAAGCACATGAAAAAAATAATTTTCACCCTCGCCATGTTTATCTTAGGGATGTTTTTAAATGCACAGGTTTTAAACATCGATTGGTCAAAGACATCAGACCCCATGGGATGGACATACAAAACCGTTTATACCAACGCAACACTTCCGTCAGGTTTTACATTTAGTGCAGTAGATGGTACCTCTGTAAATTTACCCTTTGACCAATGCTGGAGTCAGAAAAAAGGACTTAAAGTGGATGGTTTACCCAATAAAGATCTGTGGTTGGGATATACAATAAGTGGCTTAACTCCAGGAGACGAATATGAATTAACAACCAATGGGATGGTACAAAATCTCGATCAACAACTAGTGTTATATGCATGGGATAAAAACGATAATAACGTTCCTACAGGCGTTACGGTTACAGGCTTAAGCGCTAATTACACTTACACAATAGGGACGTGGGCATATTACACCAAGACTTTTGAAGCCACTAGTTCTGAAATGACATTTGGTATTGGCTCTCGCAAAACCAATGCTCAGGTCAATGTATCGTCATTCATTATAACAAAACTAAATACAACAAATGTAAAAACACCAAATAGCACCCTCCCCACTATTTACCCTAACCCAGCAACGGGTGAATGTGTCTTACAAAATCAAACAGGTATTGTTAGTTACGCGATGTTTAACAATGACGGACTGAAAATTAGTGAGACAAAAGTAAATGGAGCAGAAAAAATTGTAGTAAATATGGCAAATATAGCCCATGGCTTATACCTTATTAAGATTACTGACACAAGCGGCAAAACAACTATTACTAATGTGGTGAAAAAATAACGCTAGCCACAAAAATCACATTACAAAGCCTAATAACCTAAGGTAGATTAAGTTATTAGGCTTTGTTTTAAATAAGGAGACCAATAATTTAGGAGCTTGGGTGATAAAAAATTGTCGAGCCCCTTCGTTTACTAACCATTAAATTTATCAGCCTGCCATTTCTGAGGGTTGTTTATAATGTAATGATGTATGCGTTGGCATGCTTCTGTATTACGAATCACATGGTCGTGAAATCGTGTTTGCCACGCAAAATGTGTATTTATGTGATGTGCGTTTTTGGTTACAGCCGATTTGTAGGATCCAATTATGGATGATAAGGTATTTTTGCCCTGATTTCGAAATCGTTGTTGGCCGATGGTATTTGGCATATTGGGTGGCAGAGACAGGGCATGCCCTGTCTGTACATTATTATTTTCATGCCCTGTCTGTACATTATAGATTTCATGCCCTGTTTGTTCGTTATGAATTTCATGCCCTGTCTGTACATTATTCGTCCCACGCCCTGTTTGTTCGTTATGCGTTCCATTTCCTAGCTGTACATCATCCATAATCCCTGTTTGTGGATTATCATCATTTGGTTTGTCGATAATAATTATTCCATGCACATGATTTGGCATTACCACAAATGCGTCTAATATCACAAAAGGAAAATGATCAGGGATTTCATTCCAATATTTATAGGCCAATAAGCCTAATTCAGATAGTTTCATTTGGCCATCCACCACTTTGCCAAAATAATGATAGCGATGATGTGTGCAGATGGTCACGAAATAGGGTGCATTCGATCCATAATCCCAATGTTGCCAACGGGCAGATGGGATGCGGTATTTATTTAGAAATTTGTCGGCCATGATTTAAACGTTGTAAAATTATTCTCGAAAGCCAGTAAACATTATTATTACCATCAAGTTATCACAAACATTTAGTAATTACAACTACAGCAAAACCTTATAACTCCCCGAAGGGATTAGAAATTTATTTTATCAAAATAAAAATCGCAGAATTGTAATCAATAACGTAAGTGTTAGGTGATTGAAAAGCACATTATCACAAAAGGATTTTAGGCATTTGATTCATCTTCCAGACATCAACCATCATTAAAACCACAAAAACCAAATAATCAACTCTCAAACGTTACAATTGAGAGATCTTAGTAAACGCTTGATTTTGAACTCACTTCACCTCCTTTAGCACCTGTACTAAAAACAAACCTAGTGAGTTATCTAATTTATAAATAGAGCCCGAATGGAATGCAATGCCAAAATGATCTGGACTCACATTACTCACTCCTACCCCACGCTGACTTAAGTAAATAGGCGCCTTATTGGGCTCTGATTTAATAGTAGTTTCCACTTTAAAAAAACCACCCATTTGCACATTCACCTCATAACTATTATCAACTGTGGTAAAATGCAATGGTTTAAGTTTAATTTTGCGATGATTGACACAAATTTTTTTATCACTCTGTTTAAGATCAAGCGAGCCTAATACAAACACCTTATTATAAGCTATTAACGAATCATTAGCTATCCTATCATTTGCAGACAAGTCGTAAACAGACACAAAAATACGAAGTGCACCATCGCTTACAGCCCCTACACTATCAACCTTAAACGCATTACCTCCAATAATTGAGATAGTTCCCAACATATTGGCATACGCCTCAAACAAGGTATGCTTACCTCTGTTTAGGGACTTTAATTCTAACCTTCCCAAACGCATGCTATTACTCACTACAAACGAAGGATTAATCGCAACAACGTTGGGGCTTGAGCCAGTCCGATTCACACCCGAAGATTGTGCCTTTTGAGCCACTAGGTTGGTTAACCCGCAACATAAACTCAGAACAAAAATTATAGTTTTCATCATCATTAATCTAATTTTAATTGAAACTTCTTAACCAGCCATTTAGAATACCTATTCGCCTTAATGGTATCGCTAGAATTAGCTTGTTCTAAGAACACCACATAAAAGGAATTATTGTTTGATGGCACAATATAAGCGGTTTGTTTCACTACCTCACATTTTGAATAGTAAGGCTCAATGCTAAACCTTGAATTACGAAACACCTCAATATCAAATGGCAACATTACATCGGTAAGTTTAGAAGAAGCGTCTAGCGATGGGCGTTCAGGATAAAGACTAAACACCTGCACACACAACTCATCACTTGCCACGTAGGCTTGATTAAATAGACCTAAATCTGCCAAACTGCTGCGTTTTAAATAACCAATGGTATCAGTGGGTACACCCGCATTTTCTACAAAATACTGAGAGGCATTTTTTAAAGACAGCTTGTATTCGTGAGTTTTGCGTTGCTCAATGGAATTTATATCTGACGAGGGGAAGTTTAGAACTTGAGCACCGTTTGATATATGTATGGACTTCACACGACCTGTCTCGCTACTAATTGGCAACCAATTAACATCCGATACTTGTAGTTGAGCTGCATCAGGAGATGGAATAAACACAACCTGCTTAAAGAACAACATAAAACCCATTAATACCGCAGAGGCACCACCTAACTTAATGGCACCTAACTGAAAGGAAGAATCATCACCTATACCTCCTAAAAACTGATACAGAATACTTGCTAGGGCAATGGAGAATAAAATAAGGCTAAGGTCTTTTTCATCTATCAGAAAAAAAACGACCCCAAAGACCAACCCTATTCCAATTAAACTTACATTGGCAATTAATCTGATTCGTTTAGTCATGGGCTATTATTTTTTCAAGCGATTAAAGTACAAAAACACTTCAACTATTCAAATGCCTTAGGGAAACGAAACAAAATAGCACAAACACGAAAGCCTTACATATAAACTAAGTAAGGCTTTCGTATTGTTGACAATAAGGCAATACCTACCAGCTTCCGCCAGCACCACCGCCTCCAAAGCTTCCGCCACCGAAACCGCCGAAACCGCCAGAACCGCCCGAGAAATTACCATAACTACCACCATGGCTCCCTCTAGAACTACCCATCATACCTAACATTACCAAAAATGGCAAACTAGATCCTCCAAGCGACGATTTATTAGATGCCGAACTCGATCGCATCACAAAAATTATTAGGATGACCAAAAAAATCAAACCAAACCAACTGCTTGGACGAGCCTTTTTAGATTCTTTTAAATACTGGTCGGCGGTATATTCGCCACGCGTTAAACCCATTAACTTAATGGCAGCCGCATTGATACCTCCGTAATAATCCCCTTGTTTAAAAAAGGGTATCATCTCGGCATCAATTAAACGCTTAACAACCGCATCGGGCACAGCACCTTCGAGACCATAACCAGTAGCAATAAACGCTTCACCACGTTCATTACCAAAACGAGGCTTAACAACCACTACCAACCCATTATCTTTATCTTTTTGACCAACACCCCATTTTTCACCTACTCTAACAGCAAAGTCCTCACGTGTTGTACCTCCAAAATCTTTAACCACCAACACAACAATTTGTGTACTTGTTTCGCGCGCAAATTGATCCAGCGTGGCTTCCAACTGTTGTTTTTCACCATCTCTCATAGCACCTACATAATCGTTTACTAAACGAGGTGGATTAGGCTTTTCAGGTATTTCTTGAGCTATTAGGTTTAAGGAGATAAGTGTTACCCACAGCAGCATTATTAATTTTTGCATAACTTGTCTTTTTAGTTTTTTCCAAAGGAAATGTCATCCGATAATTCATTCACGTCATCAGATTGATGAGGAAAATTAGATTTGAGCAACTTACCACTTTCGAGAATGCCGTTACTTAAGCCATCTACAAATCGCCCCTCTTTAAAGGCCACAACCATACGTTCTTTAAGTTCATTCCAAAAGTCGGCTGGCACTTTAGCATTAATACCCGCATCACCTAAGACAGCAAATTTGCGGTCTTCATACGCCAAGTAAAAAAGCACCCCATTGCGCAAGGCTGTTTTATGTATTTTCAATTTCTCGAACCAAAAAGCAGCTCTATCTAACACATCTTCGTCACACTTACGCTCAATGTGCACACGTATCTCACCAGAGGTATCTAACTCAGCCTCTTTAATAGCCGCCACAATACGATCGCGGTCTTGTTGAGAAAAAAATTCTTTATCCATATCACTAAATTTTATGGTTAGGTAGCTATAAAAACAAATATCGGGTTGAAGAACAAAACCAAAAGATTTGGTCTCACTCTTCAACCCGACTGATTAAATATCTTACTAAAATTCTACTTTAGGTGCTTTATTAGAACCTTCCTCAGCTTTAAAATAAGGCTTCTCAACAAAATCAAACCACTTAGCGTAAATCACACGAGGGAATTTTTTGATGTAGGTATTGTAGTCTTTAGACGCATCATTAAAACGCTGACGCTCTACGGTAATTCTATTTTCAGTACCTTCTAACTGCGCTTGAAGCTCAAGAAAGTTTTGATTGGCTTTTAGGTCTGGATAACGCTCCATCACCACCATTAATTTAGATAATGCAGATGACAAACCACCTTGAGCCTGCTGAAATTGAGCTAACGACTCAGCATTTAATTTACTCGCATCAATATTAACACTGGTAGCCTTTGAACGTGCTTCAATCACACCTTGTAGTGTTTCCTTTTCGTGAGCTGCATATCCTTTTACTGTATTCACCAAATTAGGAATTAAATCGGCTCTACGCTGATACACATTCTCTACCTGAGCCCAACTAGCATCAACGGCTTCGCTCTTTTCAACCATTGAGTTATACCCACAACTTGCAAAAAAAGGCACCATCACCAATGCCATCAAATAAACCTGTATCTTCTTCATTGTATCGTTTTTTTTTAAAATTAAAAAGGTAAAATTAAGATGTTAATTTCATTAGTTACTATAAAACCAAAATTATTAATCCTAAACAATCACTGAATTAAAAGGTTTTTCATTTAATGAGATATAAACAACGAAAACCATACGTTACACATGGAATTTCAGACTTTAAGTTGAAACGAATGTGAATAATGGGTTTGATGAAACACACAACACATCCTCCTTATTCAGAGCTATTTAATTAAAAAATAGTTTCAAACTGCACAAAACTCACTTCTTAAACATAAAATACACGGCTAAGACCAGGAAAACAAAGGCGATGATATGATTACTTCTAAATGTTTCGGTTTTAAAAACCAAGAGCGTAAAGACGGCAAACACCACTAAAGTAATCACTTCTTGAATTACTTTTAATTGCAACAAACTAAAGGGACCACCATGTCCCTTGTATCCTATTCTGTTAGCAGGCACTTGAAACATATACTCAAACAAAGCAATGCCCCAACTGAGCAATACAATGGCTATCAACCCCAATTTATTAAACCATTTCCATTCGGCAAATTTAAGATGGCCATACCAGGCAACCACCATAAAGGCGTTACTCACAGTTAACATTAAGATGGTCAAAAATATTTTCATCAATCAGACTAAGTTTGAAAATTGCGGAACAAAAATATGAAATTAACTTCATTATAAGGCG
>QKIO01000255.1 GCA_003251015.1 Bacteroidales bacterium | reverse complement strand
CGAGACTTAACAAGTCGTCGTTGGAAATATGCTGACTTCAACTTAAATGCTATTAATTTAGATATTAACCAAACATCTTTTTCTTTAAAAGGTAGCTTACAACGTTTCGATAGCGATGTTGTATACGGAACTGGATTTTGTGGTGACATGAACCTAGTGGTGATTGATAAAATTGATGTCAGCGCTGCAGCCATCTTTGGTGCAACAGAAACAACAGCGACCACAACCACAACCACAGCAATGGCGGGTTACCGCTATTGGTTTGTAGATGCCAGTGTGACCCTACCAGTAGGCATTCCGTTAGGGGTGGGCATTGAGCTCAACACCTTTACTGGTGGCATCTACCACCAAATGAGTAGGAATGATACTGAAAAGTTAAAAACTACAGTAGACTGTAAAACGGCATCTGGCAGAGTTTACAAACCCAACTCATCTGTTTACCTGGGCTTATTAGCTGGTGTTGGGGTACAATCTACCGGAGGTGGAACAGCTTTTAATGGGAAAGTAAATTTTGGCATTGAGTTTAATAACATTGGTGGTGTTAACTCCATAGCAACATGGGGTGATGTAAAATTTATGGATTTCTCCTTTAAGGCTCCCGGATTAGATGACCTGAGCAAAAAAGTAAAAAGTGCTACTCCTTTAAATTCAGCAACCGCAGAAACCGTAAAGAAAAAAACCACACCGGATGGAGATGTTGCTAGTAGTGCCTTATGGGCCAACTGGTATGTGGGTTATAACTTCCCGAAAAAAACACTGGATGGTAACTTTAGTTTGTACATGAATTTAGCTGGTGTAGTAAAGGGTCGTGGAGCTAATAACCTGGCTGGAAAAATAGACCTTCATGCCAGTCCCGACAAGTGGTTTGTGTATGCTGGCACACCCGTTGATATGATGGGCGTTAATGTGATCAACTTGGTGGATATAGGTGCCTACTACTGTTTGGGCTCTGTGCTTCCAACACCTCCCATTGCTCCCCTGCCATCGGAAGTTAAATCTAAAAACTTTAACGCCATCGACAACAACCTTCTAATCGGTGGATCTGGATTTTCATTTGGATCGCGTTTAGACATTGGTGGCGAGTATGGTGTAACATTAGGGCCATGCAGTTTAAGACCTTATGCAAGATTTAAATTTATGAGTGGTTATGATATGCTTTTAGCTCAATCGGTGGCTGCTGTTCCTTGCAAAGGTACCGATATAACGCAAAGAGGCATCAACAACTGGTATGCTACAGGCCAGGCTTATTTCTATGGCGATGTGGCCATTGGTGCTCGATACAGTTGCTTTTTAGGTTCTGGTGGAGGCGATTTATTTGGTCTTACCGCCACCGGAGTGCTCCAAACACAACTACCCAACCCTTCTTTCATGACCGGTAACTTACGTACATCCATAAGAATAATGAAAAAGTCTTTTGGTTTTGAGGTTAAGGTTAACCTGGGTAAGCAATGTGAAACTAATACATTGACTAACAACGTTGACTTTATCAAGACCATAACCCCAACCGATGGTTCTACCTCCGTAAATGTGGCCGAGCCTATTCGGGTGAGTTTGAATTACGCCTTGGAGAAATTTTCTTACACCATTAATAGCGGTGGTGGTGATGTGACCTACCGTAAAATATTACAAGACGACAGCTACATACAGCTATCGTATAAAACAGGTGACCAAGTAGAAGTAATTCCGTTTACTTATACGATGAACAACGATAACCAAGAGATACTGATTACCCCCTCAAAAGTGCTGCCCGAAAATTCGGTGGTGAATGTTTCGCTTACCTTACACACGCAAACAAAAAAAGGAGAATCATGGTCTACACTAGATGATGATCTAGCGACAGAGGAATTCTCAGCCACCTTTATAACGGGTAATGAGTCCGAAACCATTGCAGCAAGTGATGTGTTACATGCCTACCCATTGCCTAATATGAAGAACCTTTACAAAGACGAGTCGTCTCAAGGGCATATTAAGCTAGCGGTGCTGCCAACCAAACCAGTAACCTTAAATACGGAACTGAAGGAAGCCTTTAATGTGGTGATACTTAAAGGCAACTACGAGGTGGCACGTGACAAAACGGTGACTTACGATGGCAAGGGACAGTTTGATTTTGACCTACCAAGCATGTACCTCAAACCCAATACTTCCTATACCTTAAAACTGGTTAAAGCAATCCCACAAGATGGGGCAACGCAAAAAGCCACCGTAAGCAATAACTACACCACAGGTGCTGTTGCTGTAGACAACAGAGATAAGGTTGTGTTGACTTACGATTTTACCACATCAGCCTACAATACCTTTGCCGAGAAAATGGCTACTTACAAACCAGCTCTTTCGCAAATGTTTAACGGTAAAATTCAAACCGTAATGACTGGCGTTACACAAGAGAGTTTGTCGTCTGAAGAAGGATCGGGTTATTACGGTGGGCATGGAAAAGGTGCCGATCGCCTCATTCGATTTGGTAAAACAATACAGGTAAATGGTACGCCAATCGACAACATCTCTTTTGATTTTATTGAGAACGAAGGACAAACCACCACTGTAACGGATGCTTATGAAAAAGTAAACCTGGCTATGCGTGAGATGAACATGAAGTGTCTGTTAGAAGGAAACTGCTCCAGTGCGGATCAACCAAAAATGGAAATCCCTATGGGTGAGTTATTAATACCAGTGGGGTATTTCATTCCTGGCCATAAAGAACCTTCGTCCACCATTAACTTTACCGTTAAGTTAGCTGAGAAGGTTAATCTTCCCAAATAGAGGGTTTGCAAGTATAATAAAGACAAAAAATAGTTAATACATAATTATGAAAAAGTACATCGCATTATTGTTTTATATAACGTTCTCTTTTGTTAGTTCAGCTCAGGAGGTCGATTCGCTAACAGTCATCTATCATTACACGGCAACCGATGGGGTGATGTTTAAATGGTTGCCACAAAGTCAAACCGTTTTCGAACAAGGTTTGAAAAATGGCTACCTTGTTTCGCGGGCTGAAGTTACCATTGCTCCTAATGGTGATGAAAAATTAAGCGAATTCAAACTCTTAAAAAACGGACATGTAAAACCGTGGACTAAAGAGGTAATAAAGGAACGCCTGGCTAATGACTCGTCTTTGATAGCTGCCGCATTATTAAGCAGTGACGAGGTGCAGCCACGAGCTGCCAACCATCAAGACGCAGCAGAGCAATCTCAAGGCGAAGAATTCAAATCTTTCTGGAGAACATTCGCCGCCCTAGAAAAAAACACGGTGGCCACTGCCATGGGCTTGTTTTACGTGGATGCATCCATCGACGACGACACCAAGTATGTGTATCGCTTTGAGTTAGCCAACAACCCCAAGGTGTGTGAATACGTCATTGTTTTTCCGCTAAAAAATTATAGTCCCGATAAAATATTGGGCGTTAAAGCACTAGTGGAGCCTGGGAAAGTGACTCTAAGCTGGAATATCGGTTATGAAAACAGATATGCTTTTTATAACATTTACAAGTCGAAAAGTAAGGATAAGAAATACCAACGCATCAACAAAAAGCCTTTCGCAGGTACGGTTGGCTCACTGGTAACCAATCCCGATAGAGTATCCATGCAAGACAGCATCACCGAATTCGACCAAACTTATTATTATAAGGTAGTGGGCGTAAATGCTTTTGAAAAAGAAGAGCTCTATTCAGACCCAGTGCAAATAACAACGCGTTATCTGTTAACAGGGGCACCCATCATCGAAGACTCTAAAACACTCGTGGGCAAAGACGTGGAGATTTTGTGGTCGCCTAATTTATTAGATGAACCTTATATTTTAGGTTATAAAGTGTGGCATTCGGTATCTGGCTATGGCATTTACCAAACCCTCAACCAAAAACCATTAACGCCTAAAACAAATAGATTTATCGATAAATTGCCTAAAACAACCTCTAACTATTACAAGGTATGCGCCTATGCTAAAGGTGGTGATTCCATCTGCTCCATATTCCGCTCTCACCTGTTGGTGGATTCGATTCCCCCTACTCCACCAATCATCATCTCTGGTGTATGTGATACAACTGGTATTGTAACACTTACGTGGAATAAATCGCCCGAAAAAGATGTATTAGGCTACCGTGTATTTAAAACCTATTACAAGAACCATGAGCCTATACGTGTATTTAAAGGTTATGTGAGTGATACCATTGCCATTGATACCATCTCTATTAAAGTGCCTTATAACAAAATCTATTACCGCGTAAGTGCCATCGATGAAATGACCAATCCTTCACCTCCAAGTGAGTATTTTGAAGTTAACATACCCGATTTTAAACCACCCTCTAGCGGCTTTTTTACTAAATATACCGTTACCCTTGATGGAATAAATCTAGAATGGGTCAATAGCAGCACCTACGACCTAGATGTCATGTATCTGCTTAGAAAAGAAAAAAACGAGGCTGTATTTGACACCATCCTCGTGATGCCCATAAACGATCTGATGACCACTTACTTAGACAAGGATACGAAATCTGACAAAACGTATACTTATGCGTTATTGGCTCAGGATGAAAATGGCTTGTTTTCTGAGCTGTCGAACACCTATACCATTAAACAAATGGATAAAAGCGTGGATGTGCATCCGTCAAACCTGAATGGTATTGCCAATCAGGCCAATCAAATGATAAAACTAAGCTGGGTATATCCTCAAAACATTGGTTCATTTAAAATATACAGAGCCAAGGGCAGTGAAAAACTATCGGTCTACACCTTTATAAAAGGGACTAAACGTGAGTTTTACGACACAAACCTCACTCCCAACACCACCTACAAATACGTCATTGTAGCAGAACTTCCCGAAGGTGGTGAGTCAGGCTTTAGTAATATGATAAAAGTAGATTATTAATTTAGTCATGTTAACTTAAGTTTGCCTTAGAAATT
>QKIO01000336.1 GCA_003251015.1 Bacteroidales bacterium | reverse complement strand
CGTTCAAGGGCCATTGATAGGTTAATCCTTTTTCGAAAGTACCATTTAAAGAAGCTAAAGCAACACCCTGAGCTGGCGCATTGGAAGATGACAAAGTTGTTTCGGTCCAATTGGTACCATTGCCAAGGTACACCACAAATTCGCCATTGCCATTATCAGCACCAACCGTTATCGACAACTCGGCAGTTTCTATCGATCCAGATATAGCACTTAAATCAAACATTAAATAACTCACTCTATTGCCAGATTCTACTTTTAAATCATTAGAGTTGGTACCTACTGTTCCTTGAATAAAAGCATCGTGGATGGGCGTTAAACTTAATGATGATGGCACTAAAGAAGGATCAATAACTGTAACTGCTTTTGTTTTTTCGCTAATTAAGTATTGTTTACCTTTTCCTTTTGGAGCAATCCAAACCTTCCATAAATAATCTCCGGATTGATAAGTAGATGGCACAATTACTTTCACAGCTTTAGTACCTTTACCTGTTTGAAGAACACTTGTTGAAATGACTTCAACGGATGAACTTGACGTCTTAATCAATTCAATGTTTAAATCCAGTTCACGAGTGGCATTGTAATTGACAGAGATAGCAACTTCTTCCTTTAACTTAACACTCGCGGGGCACGCAATGCTACTTATGGCATCTACTTGTTGTTTATCACAATCAATTGGCCCTAAGCCTTTTTCTGCTCTAATAACATTTTGCATGTGGCAATCAAAAGCCTCTCCATCAAAAGGCACAACAACAATTTTAGAGGCATGGTTATCATTACCACCATCAGAACCTTTATGCACATCAATCACCGAAAAGATAAAGTGTGTAACATGCCCTGTTTCTTCATCTACATATGCTGTTGGACGCTCAACAAAATTCCATTCGTTAACTACTCCGTTAGTATATTTAAAGATCTTGTCCTTTTCTTTTTCCAGAGCTATGCCACGATATGTCCAGTCGCTAATGCCAGTTTCTGAAGTAAAATGATGCATGGTTGCTGTAGGCCAGTGATTATAAACAATGTGATACAAGCCTCCACTGTGCCATACGGTGGGGTCTTCGTTTTTGTCTTGTGGCAGATTGGTATACTTTTTAAACACACGGTCAGCCATTACTTTATAAGGCCCCATAATACTGTTTGGACTGTACATAGGAGCTATAGAACGAGCCACCAACAAATACCCCCCTTCCGGACGACATATGATTTTCACATTCGACATGTGTTGATAAATGGTAGGATCAGCAAGATTATTATAACGAATATGCCCCATGGTATAATCACCCTGATCATAGGTTATTCTTCCTTGGTATTCGAAAGGACCATCGGGCGAATCTGATAAAAAGATCTCTCCGAAGGTAATTTCACTGGTTACAATGGCATATTTCCCTTCATGGGTTTTTAATCCGATAACGTTACTTCCTCGACTAGGGTGCCAACTTTTATCTTCCCATTGAGTGCAGTGGTAAGCCAGCCCTTTATCTTCATAAGGCCCCATAATATTATCCGCTACGGCATGTATACCTTTCGAATCCGTTTTCCAGGCAATACCATGTTGAAATTCCTGACTCCAACGGCATGCATACATGTGGTATTTACCATCATGGCCTTTTACTATGCGACCATCCCAATAACACCATTTTTTCTGATCGGCATCTTCCAATCCGTTATTAATATCACGAGGGGATACATTTTTATCTCCCCAAATACCACCATTTACACCCCAAGTGCCGGTTTGTACCATTGGACCTTGCGGCTCCATAGGCAAAAAGAAATCTTTAAAAGATTGGGCATTGAGACAGATACTTATTAATAATAGAACAATTGTACTGATAGGTATTTTCATAAAGCAATTTTTTGGTCGTACGTGATATAAGAAAAAGGCAGAAGAATAATTGAGATTTAAACTTCTGCCTGTTTAAGATTATAACTTGATTATCTTCTCTGTAATCCAGCCTCCGTCTTTGGTTTGAATTCTAAGAATATACATTCCGGTTGGTAAGTTTACCGTTGAAATAAATAGATCGTTAACATTACAATCCATTTGTTTCATTTGCTTACCAGTCATATCCATGATCAATACTTGTTTAACAATCTCAGCAGAGTTAATTTTTATGAAATCATTGAATGGATTTGGTGATACCTTAACCATTGAAGTCTTTTCCTTAGTAAGCCAAGTAGCCACATCGCTCATTTCTATTTTTAGAACAGGCTCTTTACCTACAGTTTCTTTTGATGCAAAAGAAATATCGTTACCGCTTACATGGGTCACAACTAAACTTAATTTCCCTCCTGCATTAATGGCAGATTTATCTAAGGTAAAACTGTAAGTTTTATTAAGATCATAGTTGCCGGTAAGTTTACCTAATAAAGTACCTTTAGAAGGAGCATTAGAGGTAGATATACTCGATTCTGTCCAGCTAGTACCGTTACCCAAATGTATTTGCACTTCGCCACTACCATTATCAGTACCAACAGCTAATGTTAATTCTGCTGATGTAATTTTACCTCTCACATTACTTAAATCAAACATTAAGTAAGATGTACGTTTTCCTGCTTCTACACGTAAATCGTTGGTATTATATGGAGATGTGCCTTGTAAATAGGCATCATGAATGGGCGTTAAACTTAATGATGATGGCACTAAAGAAGGATCGATAACCGTAACTGCTTTTGTTTTTTCGCTAATTAAGTATTGTTTACCTTTTCCTTTAGGAGCAATCCAAACCTTCCATAAATAATCACCCGGCTGATAATGCGCTGGAATTGTCACGTTTATGTTTTTAGTTGCTTTACCTATTTGGATAGTGCTGGTTGAAATAATTTCAACAGCAGAACTCGATGCACTTATCAATTCAACATTTAAATCCAGTTCCCGAGTGGCATTGTAATTGACAGAGATAGCAACTTCTTCCTTTAACTTAACACTCGCAGGACATGCAATGCTACTTATGGCATCTGCTTCTACTTGTTGTTTATCACAATCAATTGGCACTAAGCCTTTTTCTGCTCTAATAATGTTTTGCATGTAACAATCGAAGGCTGCCCCGTCAAAAGGAACCATTACAATTTTACTGGCGTGATTATCGTTGGCTCCATCCGATCCTTTATGTACATCGATAACCGAAAACATAAAGTGCGTTACATGACCAGTTGCTTCGTCAACTACAGCTCCGGGACGTTCAACAAATTTCCAATCATTGATAGTCCCATCGGTATACTTAAATATTTTATCTACTTCTTTCTGTAAGGCAATACCTCTGTATGTCCAGTTACTAATTCCATCTTCAGAGGTAAAATGGTGCATGGTTGCTGTTGGCCAGTGATTATAAACGATGTGATACATTCCACCACTACGCCATACGGTTGGATCTTCGTTATAGCCCTGTTCTAACTCGGTGTATTTTGCAAATACGCGGTCAGCCATCACTTTATACGGCCCCATTATACTATTAGGACTATACATTGGAGCAGTAGAACGAGCCACCAACAAATAACCACCTTCAGGTCGACGAATAATTCTCACATTGGACATATGCTGATAAATGGTAGGATCTGCAGGATTATTATAACGAATATGCCCCATGGTGTAATCACCTGGATCGTAAGTTATCCTTCCCTGATACTCAAATGGTCCATCCGGGGAATCTGACAAGAAAATTTCTCCAAAAGTTATTTCGCTAGTAACCACTGCGTACTTACCCTCATGAGTTCTAAGCGCCGTAATATTGTGGCCGCGACCATTTTGCCAATTAGAGTTACCGCCATTCCAATTAGGGTAAACTAAACCTTTATCGATATATGGACCGTTAATATTGTTGCTAACCGCATGTATGGCTTTTGAATCATCTTTCCATCCAGTTGAATGGGCAAAAGATTGAGCCCAACGACTGGCATACATATGGTATTTACCATCATCGGCTTTTACAATACCTCCATCCCAGTAACACCATTTTTTTTCAGTTGCATCCTCTAAGCCATTAAGAATATCTCGCGGAGAAACATTTTTATCACCCCATATTTGGCCGTTAATACCCCATGTACCTGTTTCTACCATTGACCCTTGAGGCTCCATGGGTAAAAAGAAATCTTTAATTTGTTTTTGCCCCATTAGGTATTGCCCTCCTAAAGTAGAAATCAAAAAGGACAACAAGCAAGTAATGAATAGTGCTTTCATATATTTTCTATTTATATAACATCTTACCTATTCTAGGTAAGATGTTAATACTATTAGTTGTGTATAATCAACGAATTACAGTTTTATCAGTTTATGAGATGACCAATGACCATCCTCTGTTTGGATCATTAGTACATAACTTCCTGATTGAAACATGCCTGTGTAAACACTAGCTGTCTTGCTGTTAACGTCATTACGAGTTAATAAGGTACCATCCATGGTATAAATAGCTATTTGCTTAAGCTGCTGTGAAGCATCCAAGTGAACAAAGTTATCAATCGGATTTGGAAACACCTGTACCACAGAGCTTGACCAATTAGATAGGTTAGTGGCTACTCCACTACTTGTGATTTTTAATTGTGGAGCTGATCCCGATTCTTTTGAACTAAACCACACATCACTCCCACCTGATACTTGTTTCACAATTAACGAAAGTTTGCTCCCCGATGTTAGGGAAGCCACGTTCAAGGGCCATTGATAGGTTAATCCTTTTTCGAAAGTACCATTTAAAGAAGCTAAAGCAACACCCTGAGCTGGCGCATTGGAAGATGACAAAGTTGTTTCGGTCCAATTGGTACCATTGCCAAGGTACACCACAAATTCACCATTACCATTATCAGCACCAACCGTTATCGACAACTCGGCAGTTTCTATCGATCCGGATATAGCACTTAAATCAAACATTAAATAACTCACTCTATTGCCAGATTCTACTTTTAAATCATTAGAGTTGGTACCTACTGTTCCTTGA
>QKIO01000298.1 GCA_003251015.1 Bacteroidales bacterium | reverse complement strand
AGATGGCTGTTTGGCCAGCCAATTTTTTAATGTGGTTCAAAATAATAATATTAGATGCTGAACAAATGTAAGAGGAAGCCGCTTAATAGGGCTCTTAAAACTGAATTATTAGAGGGTGTTTAATCAAAAAAACACGTGGCTTAGCTCTCACACTGCAAAATAAACTTGATAATCTTATCTTGTGTTTGTGCTTAATTGTTTGAATTAGTGTTGTTTGTAATGTGTTTTGCAGGGGGCTTGGGGGTTGAAGTAAACAAGTGTAAAAGCACCCATCATTCACACTAAATCTTTTATAGAAAAGATTTAAATCGGCGATTTGCAAATGTGATGTATGTTCGTTATTCAACAAAGCGAAAGCTTAAAAAGAGCAAAGCCCACTTATTTTTTAATAATCTTATTGAAATTATCTTGAATGATTGATTTCAGTTGGGTTATATGCACGCCTTTAAAATCAGCTACTTTTTGATAGATCTGGCGAATGTTATACGCTGAGTCATCCGTTTCAAGAAAGATATGATTAACAGGGACTTCTTTAATAATGTGACTTGCTTTGCTATTTGGATTCAACACTGCTTTGCCAAATGAAAAGTAGAATCCAGCGTTAAAGGCTTCTTCCATAATAGGCATGGTGCTATTGAAGCCATGTAGTATCCATGCTTGTTTTGGTTTTAACTCCCGCTTGATAGCAATAATCTCGTTATAAGCTTTTACGCAATGAATGATTAGTGGCTTTTGGTGTTTCTCAGACAGCTCTATGTGGCGACGGAAAGATGCTTCTTGAATGTCTAAGGTGGGGCCCCATACTTTATCTAGTCCGCACTCACCTATCATAATGACCTTCTCATTACTAATGGCTTCCTCTAAACGATGGTACGATTCTTCCTTGTTATCGATGTACCAAGGGTGGATGCCTACTGTAAGATAGGTATATTCTTCGTGATGAAGTTCTGCCATTTCATGGGGCTGGCAACTTCTTACAGTTATCTCTTTATCGATGCAAGCTGAATGTGTATGCAGATTTATTAAGCCCATAGAATTTGTGTTAAATATGGGCTTGAAGATACCAACTTTTTAATAAAAGTAGTCACGTACCACAATAAAAAAAAGTGATGACTACGAAATAGTCACCACTTTTTTTAACAACTTAAATTATTATTCTTTTGGCAGCCTTTTACGTTCGTGCTCTAATAAAAAGATCTTACGCAAACGGATATTCTTAGGCGTTACCTCTACGTACTCATCACCTTGGATATACTCTAATGCTTCTTCTAAGGTAAATTTAATAGGAGGTGCTAGTTTTACTTTATCATCAGCGCCCGAAGAGCGCATGTTGCTCATTTTCTTGGCTTTGGTAACATTAATGGATAAGTCGCCTTCTCGGTTGTTCTCACCAATTACCATACCCATGTAAATATCTTCTCCTGGCGCAATAAAGAACTTGCCTCTATCTTGTAATTTGTCCATGCCATAGGCAATAGATACACCCGATTCGTTAGCAATTAACGAACCATTGATACGTTTTTCGATGGGGCCTTTCCACGCTTGAAACTCGATGAAACGGTGAGCCATTACAGCTTCTCCCTGAGTTGCAGTAAGCATGTTGCTTCTTAGTCCAATGATACCACGAGATGGGATTTGAAACTCAAGGTGAATGCGTTCGCCTTTACGTTCCATACATAACATCTCTCCCTTACGTTGTGAAACCAACTCAATAGCTCTACCTGAGAATTCTTCTGGTAAATCAATGGTTAATTCTTCGATAGGTTCGTGTTTTTCACCAACTACTTCTTTAATAATTACACGAGGCTGACCCACTTGTAATTCGTAACCCTCGCGACGCATGGTCTCGATAAGTACCGATAAGTGTAATACCCCACGACCAAATACGTTCCACGCATCTGCCGATTCGGTAGGTTCCACTCTTAAAGCTAAGTTTTTCTCTAATTCTTTATCTAAACGATCTTTGATGTGACGAGACGTTACAAATTTACCATCCTTGCCAAAAAATGGTGAGTTGTTGATGGTAAATAACATACTCATCGTAGGCTCATCAATGGCAATAGGCTCAAGTGCTTCCGGATTTTCGAAATCGGCAATGGTGTCACCAATGTCAAAACCTTCAATCCCTACCAAAGCACATATCTCACCCGAACTAACTGCATCTACCTTAGTACGACCTAAACCATCAAAAATATGAAGTTCCTTGATGCGCGAACGCACAACGGTACCGTCACGTTTCATTAGGTTAACGTCCATGCCTGACTTTAAATCACCACGGTGCACACGGCCAATAGCAATACGACCTACGTATTTTGAATATTCTAAAGAGGTCACCAACATTTGTGGTGTGCCTGGATTGTAAACAGGTGCAGGTATGTGTTCAATGATGGCATCTAAAGCGGCAGATATATCATCTGTTTTTACTTTCCAGTCGGTAGACATCCAGTTTTCTTTTGCCGATCCATACACAGAAGGGAAATCTAACTGGTCTTCAGTAGCCTCAAGAGAAAACATCAAATCAAATACCGATTCATGTACTTCTTCTGGGCGACAGTTTGGTTTGTCTACTTTATTAATAACCACAATAGGTTTTAAGCCTAATGCAATGGCTTTTTGTAACACAAAACGTGTTTGAGGCATGGGGCCTTCAAAAGCATCTACCAATAGAAGAACGCCATCAGCCATGTTTAAAACACGCTCTACTTCTCCTCCGAAGTCGGAGTGACCTGGAGTATCGATAATATTTATCTTTACCCCTTTCCACATTACCGATACGTTTTTAGAAAGAATGGTAATACCACGTTCTCTTTCTAAATCGTTACTATCCATTACTAGGTCACCCATCTTTTGGTGATCCTTAAATAGTTTTCCTGCCATTAACATCTTGTCTACCAGGGTGGTTTTTCCGTGGTCAACGTGAGCTATGATGGCTACATTTCTAATATCCTGCATAAAATTATTTCAATAAGGGCGCAAAGGTACGCTAATTTTTATTAGCAAAACGCTAAGCGATGTTAAAAAAGAGGTTGCTCTCTTACAATAAGATAGTGTTGCTGTGTTTGTACATGAACTTACCTATCGCTAAATAGATTATCGTTCATCAATTAATTAGCCAAGACTAACTCTTCCCGTTTTTTAACCGATTTTTTAAACATAGAGAAATCAACAAATTCCTTAGTTGAATTGCTCAGCCCAAGTGGATTATTGTCATGTAGTATTTTTTCGATTTTAAAAAAGGCTAAACTGCATTTTAGCTCCTTAGCCTCACGAAGCAACGCGGTTGAATATAAACCTATTTCATCTGCATTGATCGCTGTTTTTTTCACCCCTGTGTTCATCACATTTAAATTGGATGTAACCATTTTGAAATCTTGCCCTTGTTCAATGCTAGCCTGCAATATTTGCTTTGATAAATTAACGGATGAATTTAATTCCATTTCTATCCCTTTTAAACTCACTTGCACTTCGTCCGATAAAACCATGCCCTTACTAGAAACATCTAAAGTTTCCATACTCATAAGTTGAGCTCGTTCAGCCAATTCTCTAATGCCTTGGGCTACCACACCAAAACCTCTACCTGCCGCACCTGCTTTAGCGGCCTCCACTCTGGCATTAAGCGACAATACATAGGTTTGTGTTGCTATCTCACGTATTATTTTTGTTTTGGCAATAAGCTGTTGCATAATGCTAATGGTTTCTTTGATTTGCAACACATTATCTACCATATCATTAGATAGTTTTGTAAACATATCCGTTGATGACTTAGCATCTAATACATTTTGGTCTACCAATTGACTCACTCCGACTAAGGTTTCCTCCAACTCTTCGGCATGGTTGGCTTGATTGGTTGTAATACTAGTTAAATTCGAAGCTTTTTCATCCAACTTAACACTTATTTGCTGCAGTAGATTAGCCACTTTTTGATGCTTTTCAATGATGTTTCTAAATTGTAAGGTGTTCTTTTGTGTTGAATTTATTAACATTCCAAACTCATCCTTCCGTTTGGATGTTTGTAATGTAGGAAAAGAGCCGATGGCCATCTCTTTATAATGGCTTACTAGTATTTTTATAGGTCGGGCGAAATTACGTGTAAGGGCAATCGAAATTAAAATGCAGATAGCAAACACAATTAAGAAACCACCAACTAAGAATTTTAATGACGACAATGCAAAATCACTATTGGAATGTGCCATTTCCACAGAAGACCATATTTCTTGCTCTATTAAATCTTTGCAGCGTACATTTATTTTATCTATTTGATTTGTTAACGCCAAGGCATTGGGTAACTCGTTTTGTTGATGTTTCTTTTTAATGTGATTCTTAAAATTGGCTACCATTTGTTTGATCTCAACGATCCCCTCACCCTGATTGCCTTCGCATAAATTAGATTCAAAGAAGTTAAGGTTTTTTTGAGTTTCATTTAAAAAACTCAAAGCCTGAAAATAATCTACCGAACGTCTATCACTGGTGTAGGTGCGATAATACAATACAGCATTGTGCCAATTACGTTCTACTTCTGTTAGGGAAGATACCTGCGGCAGTTTTTTGCTAGCTAATATATTAGCACTATTATGAACACTTCGAATTTGAAAAAAAGCCATCAAACCAAAAGCCATAAACCCCAATAAAATTCCACCCAAACAAAAAATGATTTTTTGTTTTATTTTTAGATTATCCCACATGGTTACTTGAATTAGTGGCATCAAAAGTAAGCCATCTACTAACCATAGTTGTTAAGTACAAATTAGCTTTGCGTTAATTGATCTTGCGTATTGAATTTTGGTTCTTAATGATATTGTTAATCTCATTATATAAGCATTTTCAACTTATACTAAACCTTAGTAGTATCTTGTTAGGTGTTTTTATGATTATAAATAGTACATTACTACACAGCACTATCAGTAAAATAAGTAGAATAAACTACATAAATTAGTG
>QKIO01000267.1 GCA_003251015.1 Bacteroidales bacterium | reverse complement strand
ATATGTATTCTGCTGCTTTCTATCCTTATTCAACATTGGAGGCTAGATGGGGTTATTTTTCAAAGTACATCAAAATCAATCGCTTTGATGTGCCCGTAGGCCAAGTATATCATGATTTATTAGAATTGGTAAAAAACAAAAACTACTTTGTTATTACTACCAACGCAGATGCTCAATTCGAAAAATCTGGTTTTGACCTACAAAAGCTCTTTGCAGTACAAGGCGATTATAGCAAATTTCAATGTGAGACTCCCTGCCATAATAACCTTTACGATAACGAAAATATGGTAAAGGCTATGGTAGAGCAACAGACTAATTTTTCAATTCCCTCTGTTTTATTACCCAAATGCCCTGTATGTGGTGCTAACTTAGTTCCTCACTTGCGTAAGGATAATGCATTTGTGGAAAATGAGGAATGGGAACAAGCTAATGAGCGTTATAAAAACTTTGTAAGAGAGTCTGTTGGAAAAAAAATGCTACTGTTGGAATTAGGTGTTGGTTTTAATACTCCATCCATCATTAGATGGTCCTTTGAGCAATTATCAATATCAAACCCCAAACATACTCTTATGCGTATAAATAAAGATGATGCTCAAGCGTCAATGGCTATTTTCTCCAAAAACATTCTGGTTCAGGGTGATATTGCTGATTTTATGACCTTTGTAAAATGATTATCAAAATAAATCAACACTTTAGTTGACACAATAAAAATACGGGAGTCAATATCACTGATTTACCCAAATCTTTTCTTCATTTTTATCAAAAAAAAAGAGGCTGCCTTTGTAATAAAGACAGCCGCAATTTGTATTGAGTAATTTACAATTACTGTTCTTTTTCATAAGCAAACCAGTACAATGCCCCTACAAAAAACGAGCCTCCCACAATATTTCCTAATGTGGCTGGAATAAGATTAGTTACAATAAAGTCCATCCAGCTAATATCAGCACCTTCAAACATGGCTAATGGAATAAAAAACATATTAGCTACGGAGTGCTCAAAACCCATAGCCACAAATGCCATTACGGGAAACCAGATGCCAATTATTTTACCGCCTGTACTTTTAGCCGACATGCCTAACCACATAGCCAAACAAACTAACCAGTTCGCGCCAATACCCTTAAAAAAGGTCTTGTAAAATGGATTACCAATTTTTGAGTGAGCAATATTTTGCACCGTATCGCTCCATGGTGCGTGGCTAACCACTTCTGTTAAATGAGTAATGAAATAGGCAATAAACAGTGAACCAACGAAATTGCCTACATACACCCAAAACCAGTTTTTGAGGGGTACCTTCCAGCTCTGACGGCCACCAAGCACATTGGGTATAAAATAGGCTGTGTTTCCGGTAAAAAGCTCAGCTCCTGCCAAAGCTACTAACATCAGACCTAACGGGAAGGCTGCTCCAAATAAGAATTTCTGAATGCCTGGGTTTGATTGAGCCAACCCTGGCACACCTCCGCCAATAATAATGGCTAGTAAGCCACCAAAAGAGATGTAAGCTCCAGCTAAAAAGGCTAAAACCAAAATCTTTTTTAATGAATAACTGTCTTTTCCAAAAGCAGCCTTATTGGCTACTTCAATAATTTCTTTTGGTGAATAATTGCTCATAATGTAAAAAAAAAAGGATGACGAAATCTGGGTAAATCGCCATCCAAAATGATAACTAATTAACTTTTACGTCTTTAAAATACTGACTAAAAATAACTCTTGCCGCTTCAATTTGCTCTGGCGTATTTTCTTCTACCCCTTCTAATTCATAGGTCCATCCCATAGCTTCCCACTTGTGTTTTCCTAACATGTGATAAGGTTGAATTTCTATCTTTTCTATGGTTTTAAAATCTTTAAAATGCTTGCCTAAAGCATGTAGGTGCTCAGGATTATCAGTCCATCCTGGTACTAATACATAACGAAGCCACATTGGTTTACCACTTTTTTCGCGATAATCAGCAAAACGAAGGGTGTTAGCAAGGGGTTGACCACCTGTAATTTTCTCATGCTCAATGGGGTCAATGTGTTTAATATCAAGCATCACCAAATCTGCATAATTGTCTAACAGATACTTTGTATCCTCAGTTAAAACTCGCCCATTGGTATCTACATTTGTATGAATACCTTCCTCCTTTAAGCGTTTGAAAAAAGGAATCAGTCGTTTACTTTGAATGAGAGGTTCACCACCAGAAACGGTAACACCACCCACGTCACCAAAATACGATTTCATATTAATGGCGCGTTTTACTAATTCTTCAATCTCTTCCTCGGTACCACCCACCATAGGTATAGTGTCTGGATTATGACAATAAAGGCATTTGAATTTACATCCCTGTAAAAAAATTACCAAACGTATGCCCGGGCCATCATGGGTTCCAAACGATTCGATGGAATGTACCAATAATGGTTTAGCGCTGTTTTCCATGTTTTTATATGTTGATTCAAATCCAATTCAGGACAAACCTAAAAAAGAGTTCCCGTAAAAACAGGAACTCTTAGGATAATTTATTTAATAATGTTGTTATTACATTTTTTCATGGAACGAACGAGTCAATACCTCCATCTGTTGTTCTTTAGAAAGACGTGTGAAGTTCACAGCGTATCCTGAAACACGGATGGTTAATTGAGGATATTCCTCTGGGTTTTCCATGGCTGCCATTAATGTTTCACGGTTTAATACATTCACATTTAAGTGATGGGCATCTTTACCAAAGTAACCATCTAAAGCAAATACTAGGTTGTTAACACGCTCGCCGTCATTTGCACCTAAAGATTTAGGAATAATAGTGAATGTGTTTGAAACTCCATCTTGCGAATCTTTATAATTGATTTTAGATACCGAGTTTAACGAAGCAATAGCACCATGTGTATCACGTCCGTGCATTGGGTTTGCTCCCGGAGCAAAAGGCACACCTTGATCACGTCCATCAGGCGTAGCACCAGTTTTCTTACCGTATGTTACATTAGAGGTAATGGTTAATACCGACATGGTCGCTTCTGCATTCTTATATACAGGTAATGCTTTTAATTCATTATTAAAATGCTCTACAACATCACGTGCAATAAAGTCAACACGGTCATCATCATTACCATATTTTGGAAATTCACCTTCAATCTCAAAGTCTACAGTTAAACCTTGCTCGTTACGAACTGGTTTTACTTTAGCATGTTTGATAGCTGATAATGAATCGGCAACAATAGATAAACCTGCAATACCATACGCTAAGTTAATGCGAGGATTGGTATCAATTAATGACATTTGAGCTTTCTCGTAGTAATACTTATCGTGCATGTAGTGAATGATGTTCATCGATTCGTTATACACACGAGCTACTTCATGCATAGCTATTTTAAAGTTAGCAACTACTTTATCGTAAGTTAAATACTCATCAGTATAAGGCTCAATACCATCAACCATTTGCTTACCTGTAAACTCACAACGTCCACCGTTAAGAGCTAATAGTAACGTTTTAGCTAAGTTAGTACGAGCACCAAAGAATTGAATGTGTTTTCCTAGTTCTTGGAACGATACGCAACAAGCGATACCATAATCATCCGAACAACGGTTGGTACGCATCAAGTCATCATTTTCGTACTGAATAGATGATGTATCGATAGATACTTTTGCACAGAAATCTTTAAAGCCTTGAGGCAAAGAATTTGACCAAAGAATAGTAATGTTTGGCTCAGGTGATGCACCTAAGTTATAAAGCGTTTGTAAGAAACGGAATGATGTTTTAGTTACTTTAGAACGACCATCGTTAAGCATACCACCAATTGACTCAGTTACCCAAGTTGGGTCACCAGCAAAAATTTGCTCGTATGCTTCCATACGTAAGTGACGTACCATACGTAACTTCATTACAAATTGGTCGATGTATTCTTGAGCTTGTACTTCAGTGATAACACCATTTTCTATATCACGTGTGATATAGATATCTAAGAATGAAGATACACTACCCAATGACATAGCAGCACCATCTTGCTCTTTTACTGCAGCTAAGTAAGCCATGTAAGTCCACTGTACCGCTTCTTGAGCGTTTTGAGCTGGACGAGATAAATCAAGACCATAAGCCTGACCCATCTTTATCATTTCGCCTAATGCTTTAATCTGCTCAGCTACCTCTTCGCGCAAACGAATGGTATGGTCTGTCATAGGTCCAACAAGAGCTTGTTTATCAGCTTTTTTAGCTTCAATCAAACGGTTGATACCATATAATGCTACCCGACGGTAATCACCAATGATACGACCACGTGCATAATTATCAGGTAAACCAGTTAAGAAACCTAATGAACGAAATTTCATAATCTCGTCAGTATAGGTGTCAAAAACACCGTCGTTATGCGACTTAGTATATTTTGAGAATGTTTCAACCACAGCTGGGTCAATCTCTAAACCATGTTCAGAAATCGCTTTTTGCACTACTTTAAAACCTCCATAAGGCTTCATGGCACGTTTCAACAACTCATCGGTTTGAAGTCCAACAATAACTTCATTTTCTTTGTCGATGTAGCCTGCTCCAAAAGAAGCTATTAACGAAACGGTTTTAGTATCAATGGAACGAACACCATTGTTAGCTCTTTCTTCCTTAACTGCATTTTTACATACAGTCCAAAGTTTATTTGTTTTTTCAGAAGGTCCAACTAAAAACGAGTAATCTCCTGAATAAGGGGTAATGTTAGTTAAAACAAAATCGCGAACATCTATCGCTTTCTCCCAATTTCCACTTTTGAAACCTTGACTTGACATATTTTTAAATTTATTGTATTGTTTAGATGACACAAATATAGATATTTTATCAATTCCAGATACCTATTTAGGTAAGTTAATTCCTTAATTAAATGGATTTAACATTTCACTTTTATTTTTAAACCTACAAAATTAGTCGTAACTTCTTAATTATTAATTACCAACGCATTGTATTGCAATTTAAGACCTTTTTATCTGAATCGAAAGAAATTTTGAAAATATTTTTCAC
>QKIO01000004.1 GCA_003251015.1 Bacteroidales bacterium | reverse complement strand
ATTAACTTCCAGAAACTATTACACGCCACCATTCTAAAACAAAAGCACTCATCCATTAAAGTATTTATGAGGATAGAAAAAGACCTCATCAAATTTATAGTGGTTAAGTTTTTTATAAGTCTATTTACAGGCATAGGATTTACGCTAGCCTGCTTAGCTTTTGATATTAACTTTCCCATATTTTGGGGTTTACTGGCCTTTGTGCTCAACTTTGTGCAGATGATTGGTTCCTTTATCTCGGTGATATTATTATCATTATTTGGACTTATTGAGTTAGACCCCTCTGGCACCTTATTGTTTTTCATCCTAACAATAATCGGGGTGCAGGTTTTATTTGGCAGCATCATGGAACCCATATTTATGGGCAAATCCTTTTCTATTAATATCATCACCATATTAATAATGCTCATGTTTTGGGGTTATCTATGGGGCATACCTGGTTTGGTGATGTCGATACCACTCACCGTATTTATTAAGATAATACTAGAACAGTTTGAACGCACACGTGTTATTGCTAACATCATGCAAGGCAGTGACGACACCATTCATCTTTTAAGACTTAAAAACAAATCGTAGTATGACTGTAACACACAAAAACAATTGGCATGCAGAGCCATGTGATGATGTTTTTCAAACACTAGATAGTTCGGAAAACGGACTAACGAACAAGCAGGCACAAGAACGCCTTTTAGAATACGGAGAAAATAGAATCACCCATAAAAAAGGGGATAGTGTGTGGGTAATACTCTGGCGACAAATCAACAACCCTCTGATTTGGGTATTGTTAGGATCAACAGTTTTGGCCTTATTAATAGGTAAGATAACAGATGGTTTGGTTGTATTAGCCGTAGTGGTAATCAACTCCATCATTGGATTTATTCAAGAGTTTAAAGCAGGCAAAGCCATTGAGGCCTTGAGTGAGATGGTACCAGAATACGCCACTGTACTACGAGATGGCAAAAGCATGGCGACACCCGTTGCTGACTTAGTACCTGGTGATATTGTGAGTTTGGCCTCGGGCGATAGAGTGCCAGCAGACATGCGCCTTATCAAACAAAAGAATTTGATGGTAGAAGAAGCCGCCCTCACAGGGGAATCTTTGCCTGCTCAAAAAAACGAACAAAAAGTATCAGTCCAAGCTGTTTTAGGGGATCGAACATGTATGGTTTATGGCGGTACCCTAGTCGCTGCAGGCACCGCCACAGCTGTTGTGGTAGCCACGGGCATGCGTACCGAATTGGGCAAGATATCAAACATGCTAAACGAAGCCACCAGCCTCGATACGCCATTAACCAAAAAACTAGCCGTTGTAGGCACTTACCTCACCATTGGCATTGTTGTATTAACGGCTTTAATAATGGTTGTGGGTACTTTACGAGCTCTAGATAACGGTGTGTTGTTAGAAAGCGCTTTAAAAGAAAGTCTAATTTTTGCCATTGCCCTAGCTGTGGGCGCTATACCAGAAGGATTGCCAGCAGTAGTAACCATTGCCCTGGCCATTGGCGTGCAACGCATGGCCATGCGTAAAGCCATCATCCGAAAACTACCGGCCGTAGAAACCCTTGGTAGCACTACGGTTATTTGCTCGGACAAAACAGGCACATTAACACGTAACGAGATGACGGTAACCGAACTATGGACACCTCAAAGTGATGTGTTGGTAACCGGTGCTGGCTACAAGCCCGAAGGCGAATTCAAGATAAACCAACAAACAGTGGTCACACTGGATGAAAACATATTAACCCTACTTAATAGGATGGTGTTATGTAGCGACTCGGATGTGTATACTGCCAATGGCACATGGGAAATAACAGGTGACCCAACCGAAGCTGCCTTAGTTGTGGCTGCCATGAAAGCCAAAATTGATTATAAACAAACGCGTCAAAATAATCCTCGTATGGATGTGTTTCCGTTTGAATCGGAAAACCAATACATGGGCACTCTAAACACTATCGACACTAAGTCTATTATCACATTAAAAGGTGCACCCGAAGCCATTTTTGCTCGATGCGCACCAAACACCTTCGACGCCAAGATGGTGAGTGCTGAGATGGAACGTATGGGTGGCAAAGGAATGCGAGTATTGGCTGTATGCCAAAAAGAACGCACGAGTAACGATAGTACGCACACATTAAACACCAGTGAATTGCAATCGGAGTTTACCTTACTTGGTTTGGTGGGTATGATAGACCCTCCACGCGAAGAGGCGATAGCGGCAATAAAAACATGTCATAATGCAGGTATCGTTGTTAAAATGATTACTGGCGACCATCGCACAACCGCCAGTGCTATAGGCACGGAGTTGAACCTCTGCACTGAAAACAAAAGCATTACTGGAGCCGAATTGTCTGTTATGGACGATGATCAACTGCAGAAAACGGTAACAGACATCAATATTTTTGCACGGGTAGCCCCTGAAGATAAGTTACGTTTGGTAAAAGCATTACAAGCCCAAGGTCATATTGTTGCCATGACAGGCGATGGTGTGAATGATGCGCCATCACTTAAACAAGCAAACATAGGGGTAGCCATGGGTATTACAGGCACTGCGGTATCAAAAGAATCGTCAGATGTGGTATTGGCCGATGATAATTTTGCAAGCATAAGTGCAGCCGTAGAAGAAGGCCGTAAAGTGTACGACAACCTCATCAAATCACTTGCTTTTATCCTACCTACAAACCTAGGCTTAGCATTTATTCTCTCGTATAGCATCTTCTTTTTCCCGTTCAACCCCATCACCAAGGAGTTGTTACTGCCCATGTTGCCCACCCAGTTGTTATGGATAAACCTAGTAGCCGCCATCGCGTTGGCATTACCCCTAGCTTTTGAAGTAAAGGAACCAAATATCATGAGTCGCAAACCACGCAAACCCGACGAAGCCCTCTTCAACGGTTTTGTTACGTTGAGAGTGGTGATGGTTTCGTTATTAATGACTGCTGGCACTATTGCCCTATTTATCTGGAAATATAACGAGGCATTAAGTCTTAACATCTCAAATGACGAGGCCTTAGCTAAGGCGCAAACCATTTCGGTAACCTACATTATCTTCTTTCAGATATTCTATTTACTTAACTGTAGATCACTAAAAAATAGCTTATTAAAAATAGGATTCTTCTCAAACCGAACTATATTTTATGGAATAGGTTTTGTATTGGCTTGCCAAGCCATATTTATCTACAATCCGTTTATGCAAAAAGTATTTAATACCGTTGACTTAAGCCTAAATGAGATCATGATAACAACAGGCTTAGCCTTTTTAATCTTCCCGCTCATAAGCATTGAAAAAACCATTAACCGGTGGTTGAGCAAACAATAAATCAATAAGAATAGACTTTATTAATCATCATAAATAGTGTTCCGTCTCCTTTGGGGGGCGGAACAATTTTGTTTAGATAAATACGCTATTAAAATAAACTACACCCCCCACCTATTATTTTGGCTAATCGCACGGAAGTAACACATAGTGATTAACTCAAAACGCAGTTCGCAAACAAACATCAATCACCCATAAAACTTTTGCCACTGACATCTGTTACTATACCACAACACTATATTTTTCAAACACAAAAAAGCAAGAACATTATGAATATACGTACCATGATCTTCACCATCAGTATGAGTTTGATGCTTGGCTGCACAACAACCAGTGCACAACAAGGCAATATTCAATTAAAACAAGCCAGTGCGGCCGAATTTAAAGAAGCCATCACATCTAAAAAAGGTCAATTGATTGATATTAGAACTCCCAACGAATATAATAGTGGACACATCAAAGGTGCTATTCTGGTTGATTTCTACTCCCCAGCCTATAAAACAAGCCTAGATAAACTTGACAAAACAAAACCAGTTTATATGTACTGTCGTTCGGGCAATCGCTCTGGCAAGAGTATTGGTTTGCTTGAAGAGTTAGGGTTTAAACAAGTGGTTAACCTTCAATATGGCATTGTTGATTGGTTAAGAGCCGGATTTCCATTAACACCAGCTCAACAATAGAACACTTGAGATAAAGCAACAAGCAACACCAATCTGCTTTAAACACTTTTAATTTGAGGCTCTTAAACCAATGAAACAACCATATACATGAAGAGATTTACAAGCATTTTAATTTTGTGTTTTTCGTTATACCACCTCAGTTATAGCCAGCAAATAAAGGTTTACAACTTTAATGAGTTTGAAAGTCTTATTCACAAACAAACAGACTCATTATACGTGGTAAATTTTTGGGCTACCTGGTGTGTGCCCTGTGTAAACGAACTACCCGCCTTTAATAAGATGGCAGCTAAATACGCAAACAAAAAACTGAAAGTCTTAATGGTTAGTTTAGACATGCCCAAACACTTAGAAAGCAGACTTAAACCAGCCATTACAAAATACAACATCAAGTCGGAAGTGGTTTTGTTGGACGACCCCGATTTTAACTCATGGATAAATAAAGTAGACCCAACGTGGAGTGGTGGGATACCCGCTACTCTCATCTATTCGAGAAAAAGCCGTAGCTTCTACGAAAAAGGATTTGAATTTGAAGAACTGGATAAGATTATACAATTTAAAATTAACGAATTATGAAGAATCTATTTTTAGCACTCGTTACCCTTGTGTTTATGTCAACCAATGCACAGGAAGTTTATAAAGTGGGCGATAAAGCAAGCGACTTTAATCTTAAAAACATTGATGGCAAAATGATTAGTTTAAGTCAATACAAAAGCGCCAAAGGGTTTGTAGTGATATTTACTTGTAACCACTGTCCGTATTCTATAGCCTACGAAGACCGCATCATCGCCATCGACAAAAAGTATAAAAAACTAGGCTACCCCGTTATTGCCATTAGCTCTAACGACACAAGTGTAGTGCCTGCCGACTCGTACGAACTGATGATTGTGAGAGCCAAAGAGAAAGGTTTTACCTTCCCCTATTTGTATGATGCTACCCAAGATGTTGCAAATACCTATGGCGCCATGAAAACGCCCCATGTTTTCCTACTAAATAAGG
>QKIO01000215.1 GCA_003251015.1 Bacteroidales bacterium | reverse complement strand
TTTCTTAAGCGTTTCTTTTAAACTAACTTGTTTGGAGATCAAAGCATCCAAATCTGCTATTTTCACTCGTTCTTGAATCATCGTGTCTCGGTAGCGAATAGTCACCGTATCATCTTCTAAGGATTGATGGTCTACTGTTACGCAGAATGGTGTACCAATGGCATCTTGTCTGCGGTAACGTTTCCCAATACTATCCTTCTCATCATATTGACAGTTGAAATTAAATTTCAACTCATTCACAATGCCTAGTGCCTTTTCTGGTAAACCATCCTTTTTTACTAAAGGTAAAACAGCAAGTTTAACAGGAGCCAACACCGGAGGAAGGTTTAACACTACACGTGTTTCTTTTGCGCCGTCTTTTCCTTCTAATTCCTCTTCATTATAGGCACCTGCCATAATACTAAGGAACATACGGTCTACACCAATTGATGTTTCTACCACATAAGGCGTATAACTCGTATTTAATTCTGGGTCAAAATATTGTATTTTCTTGCCAGAAAACTCTTGGTGTTGTGTTAAATCGAAGTCAGTACGTGAGTGGATACCTTCAACTTCTTTAAATCCAAAAGGCATTTTAAACTCAATATCAGTCGCAGCATTGGCATAGTGAGCCAATTTTTCGTGATCGTGAAAACGATAATTACCATCACCCATTCCCATGGCCTTGTGCCATTTTAAACGCGCTTCTTTCCAATAATCAAACCATTTCATCTCTTCGCCTGGACGTACAAAAAATTGTAATTCCATCTGTTCAAACTCACGCATTCTAAAAATAAACTGACGCGCAACAATCTCATTACGAAACGCTTTACCTATTTGTGCAATCCCAAAAGGCAATTTCATACGCCCTGTCTTTTGCACATTTAAGTAATTAACAAAAATACCTTGAGCTGTTTCGGGACGAAGGTAAATCTTTAATGCTCCATCTGCTGTAGATCCCATGTCTGTAGAAAACATAAGATTAAACTGACGTACATCAGTCCATTCTTTAGTACCTGATATAGGACAAACGACCTCATAATCAATGATGATTTGACGTAATTCAACTAAGTCGTTGTCGTTTAAAGCCTTGGCAAAGCGCCCGTGTATCTCATTTATCTTCTCTTGATTGGCAAGTACACGTGTATTAGTGCTTCTAAATTGAGCCTCATCAAAACTTTCTCCAAAACGAGAAGCCGCTTTCTCAATTTCTTTATTGATTTTCTCATCAATTTTCTGAATGAGATCCTCGATAAGCACATCAGCTCTATACCGTTTCTTACTATCTTTATTATCAATCAAAGGATCGTTAAATGCATCCACATGACCAGATGCTTTCCAAGTAGTAGGATGCATAAATATGGCAGAATCAATTCCAACCACGTTATCGTGCATAAGCACCATCGAATCCCACCAGTATTTTTTGATGTTATTTTTTAGTTCAACACCATTTTGCCCATAATCGTATACAGCACCTAGGCCATCATATATTTCACTCGACTGAAATACAAATCCATACTCCTTACAATGAGCTACTAACTTCTTAAAAACATCCTCTTGTGCCATTTCTTTTTCTTATGATTTTTTTCAAGCACACAAAAATAAATTAAAAAAATCTATTTACTAACAATTTGTTTTGAATCCCTTAGTGAAACAAAAAAACGTTACTCCTGTCTGCGCTTAAGTTTATTATTCTTATTAATTTCTTTGATTTGATAGCTCTTTGCTATTTTTAGTACATCAATTTGTCAGGAAAATCTACATTATAATGTAAGCCACGACTTTCCTTGCGTTTACGAGCCATTTTTATAATTAAGTAACCTACATTTATTTTATTACGTAGTTCACATATTTTCTGCGACACTTTAGAGTTTTGGTACAAGGTCTCTGTTTCGCGATGCAACACTTCCAAACGATCGTACGCCCGAGTTAATCGTATGTTAGACCGCACAATCCCTACATACTTACTCATTATTTGTTCTACTTCTTTGTTTGATTGTGTGATGAGTATCATTTCTTCTGGATTTACTGTTCCATCATCATTCCAATCGGGTATTTTATGGTTTAGTTCTATGTTTTTAATAACTGAAATTGCGTCTTGTGCCGCTGCATCGGCAAATACAACTGCTTCTATAAGCGAGTTTGAGGCCAGCCTATTAGCGCCATGTAATCCTGTTGACGAACATTCTCCAACGGCATATAACTGTTGTATCGAACTACGCGCTTTAAGGTCTACTTTGATTCCACCACATAAATAATGAGCCGCAGGTACTACGGGTATCATTTGTTTAGTAATATCAATACCAAAAGAAAGGCACTTCTTATAAATATTAGGAAAATGTTGACGTATCTCTTCTGCTGGCTTATGCGTCACATCAAGGTAAACAAACTCATCACCTCTATTTTTCAATTCATTATCAATGGCACGAGCTACAATATCACGTGGAGCAAGACAACCTCGTTCGTCATATTCATGCATAAACTCTTCCCCATTATTGCGTTTTAGAATGCCTCCAAAACCGCGCATGGCCTCTGTTATTAAAAACGATGGGCGTTCTGACAAATTATACAGTGACGTAGGATGAAACTGCACAAACTCCATGTTTTCAATGATTCCTTTGGCTCTAAACACCATGGCGATACCATCACCGGTGGCTATAAGTGGGTTGGTGGTGGTTTGATATACACTGCCAATACCACCTGTAGCCATTAGGGTAGTTTTAGCCAAAATGGTAAGAATCTCACCCGTCTTTTTATTTAATACATACGCACCATAACATTCAATATCTTGCATCCAAGGCTCTGTGACGCGTCCTAAATGATGTTGTGTGATTATCTCTACCGCAAAATGATGTTCCATAAGGGTAATGTTAGAGTGGCCTCTAACTTCCTTAATCAACGCCCTTTGTATCTCAGCACCAGTATTATCTTTGTGATGTAGGATTCTATGTTCAGAATGACCGCCTTCGCGATGTAAATCAAACTTACCATCCTTATTTTTATCAAAATTAATACCCCAGCTTAATAATTGATTAATTTGTTCTGGAGCATTAGATACCACCTTATCTACTGCATGTACATTACATAATCCATCTCCGGCAATTAAAGTATCATGGACGTGTTTCTTAAAGGAGTCTGGCTCATAGGTAACAGATGATATACCTCCTTGCGCATAGGCTGTGTTAGTTTCATCCAACACCGTTTTGCTTACTAAACCTACTTTGCCATAGGCAGCAACTTTAAGAGCATAACTTAGACCCGCAATTCCTGAACCTATAATTAAAAAATCAAACTCCTTTTTCATATTCATCTTTTTCAAAAGAAAACGCAAATGTATGAAAATTATAGAGCGCTAAGGGTATTACACTTAAAATGTTGCCTGTTAATATTAAAAATTAAGGGCAGTCTTCATCAGAAAACTACCCTTAATTATATCTTTATTATTTCCAATTGATCACCCAAAACTACCATAACCATAAATCATAAGGTCGGTACGTGGGTTAATAACAAACACAGGGATTTTAGCCGTGTTTGCAATGATGTATTGTTCGTAAGCACCAAGTACATAATCATGAAAGGCAATGTCACGCGAGGTCATTACAACTATTACATCAGCTTCTATTTTTTGTGCGTATTGAATTGTCTCTTGGGAAAAGGATGAATCACCTTCTGCTAAGGCCAATTCATAATCAATACTATGCTCTTCTAAAAATTTTTTACAAAAAACAACATTCGCTTTAGTCCTGTTATCTACTATGCCATCTTTAGTTGCCGATGCAAAGAGATAAGTTTTTGACTTAAAGAGCTTGTGCATAAATTGCACATACTTTAGCTTTTCTTTGTTTTCAGTTTTATAATCTAATGGGAATACCAATTTCTTAAAGGCTTCCTCTCCAGGAGGTGCTTGAACTACAATATAAGGTATTTTGGAACCAACAATTACTTTCAGTGCCCAACTACCAGTTATTTTTTGTAACCCCTTCATGCCGTGTGTACCCATCACGACCAACATGCTGTTGAACTCATCCACTACCTCATTGATCGTTATGAATATAGTTCCTTCACGAACAATCGCTACTGGTAATATACCATGCTGTTCTTTTATTTTTTGAGCATGAATACTTAGGCGGGTATTAACCTCACTGTTTTGAGCATCATTTTTAACAATATGTAACAAATGAATGTCAGCGTCTAAGATTTTACTAATTTGAATTGCGTGTAAAACGGCGTAGTCAGCCACCTCTGTAAAATCGTAAGGTACTATAATGCTGTTTTTGGTTGTATCCATATATCCTCGAAATAAATATCCCTATATTTAAAGAAATAAATATAGTACATTTGATTGTAATAACAAACACCTCTTTATTAAGAATTTGATTTATGACAATGCAGACCATTAACCTTTGGACGTTAAATCTTAAGTGTTGCTTCAGTAAATTTCGTGCTAAAGCTCTAATTGTGTGTGTGTTATTATTTGGCATTAACGTTTTTTCTCAAACAACAAATATTGAAATAAAACTTGAAAATTTTGACCAATGCATTCCACTTGTTAGTCAAGATACTTGTGTTGTTACTAGGGCTTCGTCATTTTCAATCTACTGGTCATTGCCCGATTCATTAGCTCATCGATTTAAATACCGACTCTTTCCACATTCAACCGAATGGAGTGCTTTTTCAAAACGGAATTCAATTGCTTTTTTTGAGGTTCCAACAGGACTCTATACGTTTCAGTTGAAATGTGAAAACGGTCATGAATTTGAATATTGCATAAATGTAAATGAATCATTAATTGGCAGTCCTAAGGCTAAAGTGCTTATTTTCAGCATTCTGCTTATGATCGGATTTGTCTTTGTTTTAATCATCTTTAAGAGCAAATTACGCTCTGCAAAGTTAGCCATCGAACGCGAATTAAAACGAGCATTTAGTATAAAACAGCAAGCCACTATTGAACGTTCAGGAGTGGAAGCCACTCATGTGGTGGATCAGGCGAGAATTCGTTCTCGAAAATACAATAAAGTGACCGTGTTATTTGCAGACATAGAAGGTTTTACAAAAATAGCGGAACATCTTAATCCAGAGGTGCTTATTGATGAATTAGACCGGTTTTTCTTCTTTTTCGATGGGGTGGTTGAAAAATATGGTATTGAAAAAATTAAAACCATTGGAGACGCTTACATGTGCGCTGGAGGTATTCCAAATAAAAACAGAACTAATCCTGTAGAGGTGGTAATGGCAGCCCTTGAAATGCAGTCTTTTATGGATAAAAATAAAGAAACTCAATCCAATGAAAAAGGTTTCTGGAAGCTAAGAATTGGCATTCACACGGGTCCAGTTATTTCAGGAGTTGTGGGGCAGAAAAAACTATCCTTTGATATATGGGGAGATAGTGTAAACATAGCCTCTCGTATGGAAAGTTCTGGGATTGCTGGTGAAATTAATGTTTCTGGAGTTACATATCAGTTTATAAAGGAGTTTTTTGTGTGCGAATACCGTGGAAAAATGCCTATTAAGTACAAGGGAGAAACGGATATGTACTTTGTTAAGGGACTTCTTCCCGAATTATCCATCGATGATTTGGGTTTTGAACCCAATAGAACCTTTTTTATACGATTACAAAACATGCGTTTTATCGATATAGAAGAGTATGTTTTAACTAAACTAGAAAATGAACTAAGCAATGGTGTTTTTTACCATAATAGAGAACATACTTCAGAAGTCTTATCCCATGTTGAAATTATAGCAAGAGGCGAGAATGTTAGTGAGGAAGACTTACTTTTACTTAAAACAGCTGCCTTATTACATGATGTTGGTTTTTTAATTGAATACAACGCTCACGAGAATAGCAGCGTGGAATTCGCTAGGGAGATATTACCAAAATATAATTACATTGATTACCAAATAGAGCAAATAGTAGAACTAATTGAAGTTACAAAGGAGCATTACGAACCTCATAATTTTTTAGAGAGAATTATTAAGGATGCAGATCTATATCTTTGGGGTAGCCCTGATTTAATTCGACTGTCCGAACTAGAGTTTCAAGAATTAGAAGTGCAGCAACACAAACAAACATTTAATGAATGGAATATTAAACAGATAGAGCGACTCGAGAAGCATAGATATTATACCAGCACAGCAAATAATTTACGCCAAATAAGCAAAGAACGTCAAATACAGAAACTACGATGTTTGTTAGAATCGTAAGTAGCGTTGAGGAATTAGAGTAATTTTTTTATATTTGTTGAAACCACTAAAAATTGAAAAAATGGGTAAGAATTTTGAGCCAGAAAACAAACTGCCAAATATGATTGGACCAGGTACTAAAATAAAAGGCAACATAGAAACGAACGGAGATATCAGAACAGATGGCACCATAGAAGGAAACATCAACTCCAAAGGTAAGGTGGTGGTAGGTCCTAATGGAACCGTAAATGGCGAAATTCATTGCGTGAATTGTGAAATACATGGTACTATAACCGGGAAAATAGTAGTTAAAGAATTATTATCACTCAAGGAAACCAGCAAAATACATGGTGAAATTAAATCTGGAAAACTGTCAATAGAACCAGGAGCTGTTTTTTCAGGAAACTGTATGATGGACCCTCCTGCACAACCAGTTGTTATAGAACCCTCACCACTTAATAAAAAATAAGATTTAATGGAAATAAAAAAGCCCGCCTATTATGTATGGACAGGTATTGCTTTGTATTTATTATCCATCTTTCTTCAAAACCACACCACCTTAGATCAATCAAAGGTGGTGTGGCTGAGTATATTTTTGCCATCAGCCTATATTTTTTTCTATTTTGCTTTTATGTTATTACTAAAATCTAGAAAAGAATTTGGGGCATTTATTTTTTTGGTCTTAATGGGATTAAAGCTAGTTTTGGTAATGGGTTTTTTATTTATTTTTATCAATCCTACTGAAATTGAAAACAAAAGGGAAATATTATTGTTTTTTATGAATTATTTTGTTTTTCTAATCGTAGATATCCTCATTAAAGCAAAATTAATGAATAGCTAATTACAAAATCAAAAAACCATACATGAATCATTTGCTAAAAATACTTTTCATCGCAATACTTTTTTCTTTTAATCACTATGCAGTGGCTGAAGAAAATGCAGAAGGCCATAATACGGCATTTGATCCATTGGTGATGATTGCACATCATATATCCGATTCACATGAATGGCAAGTTATTTCTTACACCAATTCACATGGAGAACCAGTATCAATAAGCATCCCCTTGCCTGTTATAATATTCTATAAAGGACAATTGCATGGTTTTATGTCTTCCGCTTTCGCTCACGGTAAAGCCATTGTTAAAAAAGGAACAACGAATTTTAAACTCTATCACAACAAAATATATGTTACAGACGAAGAAGGTCGTATTGCATTAGATGAGGAAAATCATCCCATTAATGAGCAACCGCTAGACTTATCAATCACAAAAAATGTAGCATCAATGTGGTTGAGTATTGTATTAATTTTGTGGTTGTTTATTTCTTCAGCTCGTAAGTACACAACAATCCCAAGCAAACCAAGTGGCAAACAGTCATTTTTAGAGCCACTTATACTCTTTATTCGAGATGATGTGGCCATTATGCAAATAGGAAAGGAAAAGGCTGATAAATATTTACCATACCTACTTACTTTGTTTTTCTTTATCTGGATAAATAATCTGATTGGATTAGTTCCTTTTTTCCCTGGCGCAAGTAATCTAACCGGAAATATATCAGTGACATTGGTTCTTTCTGTATTAACATTCTTAATCACAAGTTTTTCGGGTAGTAAAACCTATTGGAAACATATTTTACTAGCGCCCGGTGTACCAGGGTGGGTAAAAATATTTCTAGTTCCGGTTGAACTAGTTGGCATATTTACAAAACCTTTTGCCTTGATGATTCGTTTGCTAGCTAACATCACAGCTGGTCATATTATTATATTAAGTCTGTTTGCCATTGTTTTTGTTATGAAATCATACTATATAGCTCCAGTATCCATATTAATGGGGTTAGTTATGTATTTGTTAGAGTTTCTAGTAGCCGCATTACAGGCCTATATATTTACATTATTAACGGCGCTTTTCATAGGAATGGCAGTGCATGAAGAAGAACATTAATTAACTTTTAAATATTTAAAATTATGGAAGGTATATCACTTACGGCGGTTGGATTAGGGTTTATAGTTATGGGTGCTGGTTATGGCATTGGACGTATTGGACAAGGAGCCATGGAAGCCATGGGCCGTCAACCTGAGATTAGTTCTAAGATTCAAACAGCAATGATTATTGCCGCTGCATTAATTGAAGGGTTAGCTTTATTTGCTATTGTAATTGCTTTTATGAAAGGTTAATAAAAACAAACGACTATGGGATTGCTATCACCAGATCCCGGGCTCGTCTTTTGGACTTTTATTACGTTTGGACTATTGGTATTTGTATTAGGTAAATTTGCTTGGAAGCCAATATTGCATGCAATAAAAGTACGAGAAGAAACCATTCAAGTTTCGTTAGAGTTGGCGGCTAAAGCGCGTGAAGAAGTCGCAGTTTTAGAAACTACTCGAGCGGATTTGATTAATCAAACCAAAGTGGAATGTGATGGTTTAATTAAGGCAGCTCGTGAGATTAAAGAAAACATGCTGAATGAAGCTAAAGGAAAAGCTCAGGAGGAGGCTAATAAAATTATTGCTAACTCTCGTCTTCAAATAGAGCGTGAAAAAAACGAAGCTATTCAGTCATTAAAAAGCCAAGTGGCTATTCTTTCGTTAGATATAGCACGCAAGCTTTTAGAACAAGAACTAGAAACAACCGACAAACAAAAAGCCATCATTGATCGCTATTTGAATGAGGTGAATTTTAATTAATGGGGATTTCCTCGATGTAGCTTATGAACAGTAGTCTGATTGCGGTGCGATATGCGAAAGCTCTTTTTAGTCTGGCTAATGAACAGACTAAAATTGAACGCGTGAATAAGGATATTCTTTTATTACAGTCTTACTGTGAAGAAGAAGATGGTTTCACGACTCTATTGTCGAGTGCTATCATAAAGCCTGACCAAAAGAAAAAAATGATTCATTCGGTATTAGAGGGGCATCTTGATGTGATCACCATGAATTTATTAAACCTATTGTTGGATAATAAAAGGGAAGGATTGCTTGAGGATATAAATCGTCATTTTATATCTCTTTACAAAAAGCAGTTAGGAATAAAAGATGTTGTTATTTATAGTGCAATGCCTTTAGAACCTGATTATTTGGAAACCATACAAAAGTATTTAGAAGCGCAATTTAAATTTACTGTTCTTTTGACTGTTAAAGTAAAACCTGACCTGTTAGGTGGCTTTATTTTAACCGTGGATGATAAGATAATTGATTTGAGTCTAAATACTAAATTGAAGCAATTAAAGAAAGAATTACTGAGTTAAACGTTACTAAAATCATAATAGATGGAAGCGATAAAGCCCGCTGAAGTATCGGATTTATTAAAAAAACAAATTGCCGGATTTCAATCTGCCACTGACTTAGAGGAAGTGGGTACTGTATTGCAAGTAGGTGATGGTATTGCTCGGGTATATGGCCTGACCAGTGTTCAATCAAATGAATTGGTTGAACTTGAATCGTGCATGGGAGTGGTATTAAACCTTGAGCAAGATAATGTAGGTGTGGTACTTTTTGGATCCTCACAAGGGGTGCGTGAAGGTGATTTGGTAAAACGAACTGGGCGTATTGCATCTATTAAAGTTGGAGAGGGACTTTTAGGTCGTGTGATCAACACTTTGGGTGTACCTATCGATGGTCAAGGGCCACTACAAGGTGAACTTTATGACATGCCTTTGGAACGCAAGGCTCCGCAGGTGATCTATCGTCAACCTGTAAAAGAGCCATTGCAAACCGGTATTAAGGCCATTGATGCTATGATTCCTATTGGTAGAGGACAACGCGAGTTAATCATTGGAGATAGACAAACAGGAAAAACAGCTATTGCTATTGATGCCATTATCAATCAACGCTCTTTTTATGATAAAGGAGAGCCCGTTTATTGTATTTATGTGGCGATAGGACAAAAAGGAAGTACGGTAGCTCAAATAAGAAAGACATTAGAGCGTCATGGTGCCATGGAATATACAACCATCGTATCAGCACCAGCTGCAGATCCTTCAGCCATGCAGTTTTATGCTCCGTTTGCAGGTACTGCTATAGGCGAATTCTTTAGAGATACGGGGCGTGCAGCACTAATCATTTATGATGATTTATCAAAACAGGCCGTTTCTTATCGTGAGGTGAGTTTATTACTTCGTCGTCCACCAGGTCGTGAGGCTTATCCAGGAGATGTATTTTACTTACACAGTCGCTTGTTAGAAAGAGCGGCCAAGATCATTGATTCGCAAGAGATTGCATCTAAAATGAATGATTTACCTGAATCGATAAAGCATTTAGTTAAGGGTGGTGGTTCACTAACAGCACTTCCTATCATCGAAACGCAAGCTGGTGATGTGTCAGCATACATACCCACTAACGTCATTTCTATTACCGATGGTCAGATTTTCTTGGAGAGTAACTTATTTAACTCTGGTGTACGTCCTGCGATCAACGTAGGTATCTCGGTATCACGTGTTGGAGGAAGCGCACAGATTAAATCCATGAAAAAAGTAGCTGGAACGCTTAAATTAGACCAGGCTCAATACCGTGAACTAGAAGCTTTTGCTAAGTTTGGGTCCGACTTAGATCCTGCAACCATGTTAGTGCTTGATAAAGGAAGTAAGAATGTTGAGTTGCTTAAACAAGGACAGTATCAGCCATTTACAGTAGGAGAGCAAGCTGCTCTAATTTTCTGTGGTACTAATGGTTTATTACGAAAAGTGCCTGTTGTTAAAGTGAAAGAATGGGAAAAAGCATTTCTGGAATCCTTAGAAGTAAAACACCCAACAGTCATTTCTGATTTAGGGAAAGGCATCATTAATGATGAAATAACTAAGAAACTAGAAGAGGTGGCAGCTGATGTTGCATCTAATTTGTAAGTTTTAAAACGACACACATGCCCAACTTAAAGGATATACGTATTAAAATAAGCTCGGTAACAACCACCAGGCAAGTAACAAGCGCTATGAAAATGGTGTCGGCAGCTAAGTTTAAGAAAGCTCACGATAACATTGTTCATATTCGCCCTTATGTAGAGCGTTTATCTGAGATTATTTTGGACTTGACAAGTACGTTAAACGACGCAGCCTCGTTTGAGTGGTCTGAAGAAAGGGAAGTGAATAAGTTACTGATTGTGGTTGTGTCTTCTAATCGTGGTTTATGTGCGGCCTTTAACACTAATGTGGTTAAAGAAACAGAACGTATTATAAACGACCAGTTTAAGGAGCTTTATGCCAACAATGGAATAGATGTAGTAACTATCGGTAAACAGGCTGAGAAACAATTAAAAGCGCATGGTTATCCTGTGGTTAAGGAGTATAATGATTTACACAACAGTGTCACTATTGATCATGTTAGGGAAATCTCTGAAAGCATAATGAATGATTTTAGAAACCATAAGTACGATAAGGTTGTATTGGTTTATAATGAATTTGTTAATACTGCAGTGCAAAACGTACGAAGTGAGCAGTTTCTTCCCATGCAATTGCCTAAAATTGATGCCGACCATAGTCATGCAATAGATTATATCATTGAACCAGATAGTTTTACTTTTATGGAAAAGGTAATTCCTGATGCGTTAAAGGTACTTTTTTATCGTGTTATTTTGGAGTCGTTGGCATCCGAGCATGGAGCTAGGATGACATCGATGCATAAAGCTACAGATAATGCGACTGAGATGATTGGTGACTTGAAATTAATTTACAACAAAGCGAGACAAGGTGCTATTACCAAGGAGATTTTAGAAATTGTTGGTGGCGCTGAAGCCTTAAAAAAATAAGTGTAAATAATATAAAATAAAAAAACCGATAGAAGTTCTATCGGTTTTTTTATGTTTAGATGGCTTTGAAAGCCTGTTCAAAATCAGCTTTTATATCATCAATATGTTCAATTCCTACCGAAACTCGTAACAACCCTGGTTCTACGCCAGATGCTTTTTGCTCATCTAGAGATAATTGTTCATGAGTAGTTGATGTAGGGTGAATAATCAGTGTTTTGGCATCACCAATATTAGCTAAGTGACTTACTAATTTTAAGTTGTCAATAAACATATCAGCTGTAATGGCATATCCTTTTATTTTGAAACAAAATACACCTCCATACCCACGTTTCAGATACTTATTAGCTAAATCGTGATAAGGACTTGATTTTAGACCTGGATAATTAACATATTCAACTTGAGGGTGAGACTCTAACCAGGTTGCTAACTTCATGGCATTTTCAACATGTCGCTCCATACGTAACGATAAGGTTTCAAGACCTTGAATTAACAAGAAGGAGTTAAAAGGGCTTAATGCAGAACCAAAATCTCTAAGTCCTTCAACACGAGCTCTGATGATAAAAGCAATATTGCCAAACTGACTACCTTCACCAAAAACATCCCAAAACTTTAAACCATGGTAACTCTCCGAAGGTTCAGTGATTAAAGGAAATTTACCATTCCCCCAGTTAAAATTACCTCCATCAACAATCACACCACCAATAGATGTACCATGACCACCAATCCATTTGGTTGCTGATTCAACTACAATATTAGCTCCGTGTTCTAAAGGGCGAAATAAATATCCACCAGCACCAAAGGTATTATCTACGATTAAGGGAATGCCATGTTTTTTTGCAATAGCAGCAATCTTTTCAAAATCAGGCACGTTAAAGCGTGGATTACCAATTGTTTCCAAATAGATAGCTTTGGTGTTTTCGTCAATAGCCGCTTCAAACTCTGTAGGCTTATCGCCATCCACGAACTTAGCTTTAATACCTAAGCGCTTAAACTGAACTTTGAATTGATTATAAGTGCCTCCGTATAGGTAGGTTGTAGAAACGAAATTATCACCCGCTTGCATAAAATTAGTCAAAGCCAAAAATTGAGCTGCTTGACCTGAAGATACTGCTAAAGCTGCAACTCCACCTTCTAAAGCTGCGATCCGTTTCTCAAACACATCAGTGGTAGGGTTCATGATGCGGGTATAAATATTCCCAAACTCTTTTAAGCCAAATAAATTGGCAGCATGTTCGGCATTCTTAAAAAGGAACGAACTGGTTTGATAAATAGGTACTGCTCTTGACAGCGTTGTGGCATCAACATCTTGTCCAGCATGTAATTGAAGTGTTTCAAATCTTAAATCCGACATGTTATTTATTTATAAGTTAATAGGTTTATTTATTTTAAGAAGAATGGATGGATAGAAGTGTTTGAAATTCTTAATCCATCTTAAAAAAATGTATTGATCGTTAATCCACAAACAAAGATATGAGTATTTAAATACCTCTTTTATTTTTGTGTAAATAAAGAGAAATTTATCCTAAAATCAAACGTGATTTTTAATTTTAAATCTTTGCTATATCAAGTTGGGTCACTACCTTCTTTTGGGTCTATTATTCGTACTGTTTTTATATGGACTATATACACAAGGTAATGCCTCAATGCCATTACCTCGTTTCTTAGCTTTCTTTTCTTCACACCCAAAAATCAAACTTAAACCCACTCTTAGATTCACATTTCGAGTATTGCTAAGGTCAAAGAAGCCAAGATAATTATCCGTTATGGCATGTAGATGAAAAACACCAAGTTGAGCACCTATACCTGCTCCAAGGTTCATCAATTCCCCATTTTGGATGGTGTACGATAATGACCCATTGACTTTTTTAAATGCAAACGTATTGGCCGAAAGGGTTAATGATGGATGCACGCGGTTGCGATAGAACTGATTACGCACAACAACAGCTCCATTAAGTCGATGAGTGAGGTTATAACTCGCTCCTAAATAGATTTGAGGATTGAGAACACTAGTAAAAGAAGTAGTCTGAGGTTTGGGTTTAAACGTGGCAGCTAGTGAATCGGCTAGTTGAGTGAGGTAAGCTGTTCCAAAATCAGAACTCGTGCCTGTCCCATTATAACTAATCTGCCCAAACGACTCAAAGGTATTTACGTCCGATTGCCAATTAATAAAGCCTAAATCTATTAAACTAGCCGAAAACGTCCAGCGCTCATCCATCTTATAGATCATACCATAATCGATTGCCAAACCCAAATTTTGTCGATTCAGTAAATAATCGGCTACACTAATATCTTCTTTAGCGGCTACACTAGCTACATACCCATCGGCATCCGTTGTTACATCAATGGGTAGAGAGGTGTAAACAGACGTGCTAAAATCCATGTCGAGGTCATAACCTCTGCCGTCAGTATGTATCGCCCCCTTTGTGGTAGGCATATACACAGCACTTTTACCAAACAGCACCTTTGTTTTAAACCCCATTTGCACCTTTGGACTCACATTACCAGCTATTCCAAACGCATATTCGCGGAAATGAAATGCATTACTGCGTGTGCCATCTAACGAGGCCGACTCATCTAAAAAATGGGTATTCCCATACCAAGCCAATTGCGCCACATCTGCATTAAATAAATTATATACATTTAACTTTTCAGTTATTGCGAAGGTTAGATAACTTTGTTTTATCCATATGCCAACGTACAGCGGTGTGTATTGAAAACTGGTGGTGATAAGTTCTTTGCCGCTTAAATTATCAATGGCCGACTGGGGTAACAAAAAATATTGACTTCCATCTTGAACTAATAAGTCTTTTGCTGAAAATGCGGTATTACTGTAATTAAAATCTAATGAGGCTAACGCTGGAATACCAACCACCAACTTACATTTGGAGGATACCGCAGGATTCACAAAATTGGCCTGTGGCAAATCGTGCATCATAAAAAGCGTTAGATTCTGCTGGGCGTAACTTATGGTAGTTGCTGCCAAGCTGAATAGAAATAATAAAAATAGTTGTCTCACCTTCATTTATCATTGGTATTTATCGCAAAATTAACTTTTAGACCTACGGCTGTGTCAATGTTGTAAGATGCAAAGTTTTCGATAGTCTCGGCACTGAGTAACAAATCATTAATTTGAGTCACACAACTCACCTCTTTAACCAATAACAATTCAGTAATATCATCCTGACTTAATTCAATATCCACAATTTTTAATACGGTTTGAGTCACTTTCCCTTGTGTATTAATAGGTGCGGCTGGTAGTATGATGGGTTTGCCTTGAGTTAAATCAACCTTCATGCCACTGCTATTAATATAGAATAACTGTATCTGTGCAGAGGCAGGAAAAGCCGATAAACAATAGAAGTGGATGGTTAATTTTTCAATATATTCTTGTTTTTTGATGGTCTGGCTAAGGTCAAAATAATATTTTTGCTCCTCTTCAAACGAAAACACATTACCTAAAGGAGGTGCAGCAACGGGTAAGTTATCTACTGATTTATAATGCACAATGGCATGTCCTACGGGCAATGCCACTTCGCTGCGATAGGTAAATTCATCCGATACCTCGTTGGGGTCTAAACCCAAGCAGCTTACACACAGGAGACTGATTAAAATAAATATGAATACTAAACGATTGATCATACGTCTTTCTATTATCTTACTTTGAACACTAAACAGTTACTCCTGTTTACTAGTAAAAGACCATTAAGGTTATATCAAGATTAACGAAACAACAGTTGATGTATTGCCTAATTTTTTTTACTTGTTTTATCTTTATGGCTTGACGACAGCCCTTACAAAATACAAAAAATACGATGCATTCTAACAAATTATTACACGAATCAAGCCCTTATTTACTTCAACATGCCCATAATCCTGTTGAATGGTATCCGTGGGGTGACCAAGCATTTGAAAAAGCTAAAAAAGAAGATAAACTCATTCTAGTGAGCATTGGATATAGCGCCTGTCATTGGTGCCACGTGATGGAGCACGAATCGTTTGAAGATGAAGATGTAGCCGCCATCATGAATCAGCATTTCGTTTGCATAAAGGTAGATAGAGAAGAACGACCAGATGTGGATAAGATATACATGGAAGCGGTGCAGATGATGACGGGGCGGGGCGGCTGGCCTCTCAATTGTTTTGCACTGCCTGATGGTCGTCCTGTTTGGGGAGGTACATATTTTCCAAAAACACAATGGGTAGACGTATTACAAAAATTGGCTGTGTTGTACCAAAGTGATAAGGCTAAATTAGAACTTCAAGCATCTCAACTCACTACAGGATTGCAGAAAGCCGATTTTCCAGAGATGAATCTTAATAACGATTACTCAAATGTGATTGAATCGATTAACAATAGCGTACACTCCTTTGACACCACGTACGGTGGTTTTGGTGAAGCGCCCAAATTTCCCATGCCAATAAGCCTTAAACTACTGCTCAACGTTGGTTACAATACTCATAATAAGACCTTACTCGATTTTGTTTACCTCACCCTCGACAAAATGGCCTTAGGTGGCATATACGATCAGGCTGGCGGTGGTTTTGCGCGTTACTCGGTAGATAGTCAGTGGTTTACTCCTCACTTTGAAAAGATGTTGTACGATAATGCGCAGCTCATGTCGTTGTATAGTGATGCTTGGAAAGTAAATCCAAAAGCACTTTACAAACACGTAGTAGAGCAAACCTACGATTTTATCAACCGTGAGTTAACTACACCCCAGGGCACCTTTTATTCGGCTTTAGATGCCGATAGCGAAGGTGAAGAAGGCAAGTTTTACACATGGACAACGGATGAATTAATTCAAATCATCGGTCAAGACAAGGTGTTTTTTGATTATTACCACATCACACAAAATGGAAATTGGGAACATGGCCGTAATATTTTACATGCACAAGAGACTATTTTAGATTTTGCAAAAACCCATAAATTGGTTCTCGAAACCGTTGAAAAGAGCATCGCTGAAAATCTTCAAAAGCTCATGGGAGTAAGAGCCACCCGCATTAGACCTGGTTTGGATGATAAATCATTGACGGCTTGGAATGCCCTCATGATTAAAGGCCTTACGGATGCTTATCAAGCCTTTGGGGAGGAGAAGTATTTGATTACAGCTCAAAAAGCAATGGATGAGTTGCTCAAAGAAGTGCTTTTGCCGGATGGTAAGTTACATCGCACCACCAAAAATGGCATCAGTAAGATTGATGGCTTTTTAGATGATTATTCATTTACCATAGATGCATTATTAGGCCTTTATGAAGTGAGTTTTGATGAGAAATACATTTCAATTGCTCAGTCATTAACTAGCTACACACTCACTCATTTTTATGATGAAGGAGCTGGCATCTTCTTCTACACCTCAGCACTGGGTGAGCAATTGGTAGCTCGCAAATCTGATGTGCAAGATAATGTGATTCCTTCGTCGGTAGGATGTATGGCAAATAACCTGTTTCGTTTATCGCAATTAAAAACCAACGAACATTACGATGACATAGCCAACAGGCTAGTTGCTAAAATGCAGTACACCGCTTGCGAAAATCCACGTTATTATGCGCAATGGGCTCTACTGGCCTATCTCAAACAAACAGGACGTACCGAAATAGCCATCACGGGCACAGAGGCATCAACCTACCGAGAAACTCTGCAAAAACACTTTGTGCCAGGTGTTATTTATGCGGGTTCGGCAAATGGCAAAACCACCTTAGAACTGCTTCAAAACAGGTATAAAAAAGGGGAGACCCTGATTTATAAATGCGTGAATAGAAGTTGTGAATTGCCAGTAAGTAACACTAATTCGGTTTTTAAAGAGTAAATAAAGTAAAACTTGTGAAATTACAATATAATGCGTTTGGTGATTTTTATTTAGAAAAAATAAGGAGGTTGACTAAAAGCCAACCTCCTTATAAAAAAATTACACCTTATTCCACCGTCACTGATTTGGCTAAGTTACGCGGTTGATCTACATTACAACCACGCATCACAGCGATGTGGTACGATATAAACTGCAACGGAACCACTGTTAATAAGGGAGCCACCGATTCATGACAATCAGGTACCTCAATCACGTGATCGGCCATGTGTTTAATTACATCGTCACCCTCTGTAACAATGGCGATTACCTTACCATTACGAGCTTTAACCTCTTGGATGTTGCTTACAATTTTTTCGTACGATTTGTCTTTTGTCGCAATCACAAAAACAGGCATATTCTCATCTATCAAAGCAATAGGGCCATGTTTCATCTCAGCAGCAGGATACCCTTCGGCATGGATATACGATATCTCTTTAAGTTTTAACGCACCTTCAAGGGCCACAGGAAATAAGTTGCCACGTCCTAAATATAGGGCGTTACTAGCTGACTTATACAT
>QKIO01000006.1 GCA_003251015.1 Bacteroidales bacterium | reverse complement strand
GATATAAACACACAATTGTCGTATTCGTGTATTTTGGGACGACCATGTGTGTGTAAAACATCCGCTAAAATAAGAGGGTCAAGTTCAAACTCTTGCGAAATGGCCATCATTAAATCTTCATCATGCAATCCATCAATATTTAGCCAGGTGGTGGTAGATGTGTTGTTGTGATGCGCAATCTCTTTTAAGGAAGTAGGCTCTGTTTCAATTAGCTCGGTGGCGTTGTAATCGATGATGCGCAAACGCGTAGAGTCTAGTTTTTTCTCACCTCTAAAAAATATGGCGTCAGGAGCTAAGCCGATGGTTTCTTTGCGTGATTTTATAAAACGAGGCATAGGTAGGGTTTCTTTAGAGGGTTTAGTCTTATTTATCCATCATTATTTTGATGGTTTTTAATAGTTCGATGGAGGCTTCAATTTCATCTTTACGAATGGCAACACTCTCAATGTTAAAGCCTACAGGGATGTTCTTTTGGGTGCAGAAATCGTAGAGTTCTTTGGCAATATCTTCGCAAATAGTGATTGATTTGGCGAGTATGTTGTTGGAGTATTTGAGTTCGTTTTTTAACCAGCCCGGAATGTCAATGCCTAGCCAGTTCATAAATTCTAGTGTTTTAAGTGAGCCGCAAGGTGTTAAGGTGAAGATGATGGGCACCATCTCTAAATTATTTTCTTTGGCGTAATAGTAATAGTCTGACAGGAGGTGTTTTGAATTATCAACATTGTAAACACATTGGGAGATAAAAAACTCACATCCTTTATTCATTTTGTCAAACACACGCTTGTGCTCATCCCCTTTAGCTTCGTGACGTTCGGGTATGGTGACCCCCCCGTAGGTGAGGTGTGAATGGGTGTTTATATTTATTTGATACGCATCTTGAAGCGTTAGACTAATCTTTTGTTCCTTAGATGGGGCTCCTACAAAGACATAACAATCCTGAGTATTGGTTCGTTCTGAAAGCCAGGTGTTGTAACTCTCGGCAGTAAATTTACCAATGCTTTTGTAGATTATTTTTGGAAGCTTTAGACCTTGTAGATACTGGTCGCTATACACATCAGGAGCCAGTGTTTGAAGGTATGGAAAAGGACGGGGTTCGTTGGTTCGCGAGGATTCGTCTTGTATGTCGTATAGTATTAATGCGTCAAGGTCGATGCCGTCGAGACGTTCGATTTGTTTGTTGGCAATGGATAATATACGCTCCTCTTGGGTATCTAGTTTAGGAGGTGTTAAACCATAAAAAAGGAAGTTGCTTTGTTTTTTTTTGATTTTATCTATGAGCATGGTATTGTCTAAACTTTGGATGTAAAGTGAGTGAGTTGTTTTAAAACTCAGCTCACAAAGATATAAAAAGAACTATAAAGTGTGGCTTTGTTCGTTTTCATCAAGCAACTTTATACTCTCCGCACTGGGAAGTTCTTCTACACTTTTAAGTTTAGATAACATGATTTTAGTACGCGTACCCACCAAGGTTTCGAGCTCAGTATTTGCTTCGTTGATTTTCTTTTGAGCTTTTTCAAGTACGCCGCCAAACTTACCAAATTCGGTTTTTACAGCGCCCAATACTTGCCATACTTCACTGCTTCGTTTTTGGATAGCCAGTGTTTTAAAGCCCATTTGAAGGCTGTTGAGCATGGCTGCAAGGGTGGTTGGGCCTGTGATAATTATTTTATAGTCGCGTTGTAAGAGAGCTACCACTTCGGGTTGTCGTACTATTTCGGCAAATAGGCCTTCGATGGGTAAAAACATAATGCCAAAATCGGTGGTGTTTGGTGGATCTAGGTACTTGTCGCGAATGTCTTTGGCAAATTTTTTCACGGCCACAACCAAGGCTTTATTAGCTGCTTCAATGGCGGATACCTCACCTAGGTCGTAGGCTGTTTGCAGACGTACGTAATCTTCTTGAGGGAATTTGGCGTCAATGGGCAAATAGACTTCTTTGCCGAGGTCGTCTTTACCAGGCAGTTTAATGGCAAATTCAACAAGGTCGTTGGAGCCTTGTTTTGTTTTCACATTTTTGTCATACTGTTCGGGCGCCATTATTTGTTCTAGGATGTTACCTAATTGTATTTCGCCAAGTACGCCGCGTGTTTTAACATTGCTAAGTACTTTTTTTAAATCACCCACACCATTGGCTAGTGTTTGCATTTCACCTAGTCCTTTTTGAACAGCCTCTAGGCGTTCGCTCACTATATTAAACGATTGGCCAAGGCGTTCCTCTAGTGTCTTATGAAGTTTTTCGTCAACGGTTTCGCGCATCTTCTCCAGTTTCAACTCAGTAGCTTTCACTAACTCATCTTGTTTAAGTCCCATGGCATCAAACTTCTGTTTCTGCAGGTCGTTAAATTCTTTTACATTACGGGAGAATACGTCACTAAAATCTTTTAATGCTAGGTTTAATTCCGCCCTATTTTCTTTGGCGTTTTGGGTTAATCCATCACTTATTAATGCTAGTTTTTCTTCCATTTTGCGTGATAGACGATCTAGATTATTAGCCAATTCCTCACGATTTTCTCTTAACGCCAAAGCTAGTTCGGCTCTGTTTTCTTTTAATTCTTTTTGAAGGATTAGTTCAGTGGCTTTGGTGATGGTTTCGGTATTTGATAGGTTCTTTCTTAACAAAAGGATAACAAGTATGCCCAGGCAAGCTGCTGAAAGAAATAAAGGTAGGTGTTCCATATTTTGTTTTTATGATGATAGATGGATGCTAAATCATTGGCATGTGCCAAATGTATTGAACTATTTGTACTTTATATGAATTTTTTATGAATTAGAGCACACTCAATGGAGAAGGTTTTTGAGGATGGTTTTGTTTTGCCCTCAGAGAGGGGTATAAGCCAGTGGAGGTATTACTTATTGTGTAAGCCTTTCTTAGAAAGGTAGGCAAAAGCGCTTGTTAGTTTAATGATTTGTGTTGGTGCGTGAGTTGTTTAATGGCATCAAAGCCACAACTGTGGATGCAATGGCCACAGCGGATGCATTCTTCATTGATTAATGAATAGCTTTGTTGTTTGTTTTCAATAGCCTGATAGGAGCAAGCCTTCTGGCAGCGTTTGCAAGATTTACAATTCTGATTCACACTTAATTTTGATGCTTTCGGTACTTTTGTAACCCATCCTAACACCAACCCTACTGGACAGATGGCTCTGCAAAAAGGTCGGTAAATGAACAGTGAGCTAATGAGCATAATGGCCAAAAGCACATAACCAGTGGTGTTTGATGAAAACAAGTTGAATGCGACTTTAAAAGGATCTATTTTGATGAATAGGTTGGTTCGCGTGATGATTAGTTGAATGAGCAGCGCTGCCAGAGCTGTCCATTGAATTACTTTAAATGCAGTTTGCACCCCTGGTTTTAATAGTTGTGTTGATAGGTTAGGACGGAAAATAAATTCCTGTAATGCACCTAAGTGACATACCCAACCACACCATATTTTGCCAAAGAAATAGGTGAGTAACAACAAACCGACTATCCATACCAAACTAAGCCATGCTACAGGTTCGCCTAACAACATAAGAACCAGGTTTTGAAAGCTTGATATCATACAAGGGCAACCACCGCTATAGAAACCGAGGTATATCAATGCGATTAGAAGCAATAGGTAACGTGCTATTTTGTAGTGTTTGCTGCGGAATGCAAACCCAGCCAAAAGCGTAGCCAATAAGGCTAGTGAGGTACGTAGTAGATTTTGTTTCTCGGCATCGGATAATCCTTGTTGTGGCGTTTCGGGAGCCTCATCAAGTGAGGTGAATGTGTCTGTACTCTGTGTTTCATCCCATGTTTCAAAGTTTTCATCTGACGAAACATCTGCAAACTCGTCATTTTCTAAGTCATCAACAACGAGGGGTGATGCTTGGGGTTGTGCCTGAGCGCTATCTATTATGGGTGAGCTTATTGATTTAATGTGAGTGGCATCTGCAGATGTGTTTTGCGCCACGTTAAAAATCAAAGCCGAAAATAAAACAAGGGCTAAACTCCAAAATAGAAGCGTGTATTTATACTTTTTAACGGTTAATAAGATGCCTAGGGTAAGTGCCAGAATTATAAAAGGCAATTCTTTAAAAGGCAATGAGAATGTATTGGACGTAGAGCTACAACCGGTGCAGTTTGTACAGGCACTTGCGTTTATAGAATCAGCTGGGCTGCCCATCTCTACTATTTCGTTTGGGATGGGTTCAAACACATCCTCTTGTCCAAAAGCACCTTGGTTGATGGCTAAGAGACTTAACACAAGTAGTATGAAAATGTAGACCTTTTTCATTTGTCTGTAATTTGTTTTTTAATGGTCAGATGGAACTTGCCACCATAGTCATTGCCTTTTGTGAGAAGCTTTTTCATGGCTTGTTTTATGTTAATTTCTATTTAGCGTTAGTTTAGCTAATCCGCCATCTTTGTGGCAACTGCGTTTGCAAACGACCATGATGTCTTCTTTGATATCTTTTGTTACTGTAACCTTTAATTTTCGAGTATAGGTGTTTGGATTGGTTTGTTTCCAGGGAGTAGCTCCCATTATTTTACAGCCAGAGGAGGTGAATTTTGTGTCCTCAATGGCCACATCACAATTTCTATGTTCGAGTACTATTTCAACCTCAATGACCAATTCATCTCCGATGTCGTATTTTTCTTTTTGGTTTTTCTCGGCCACATTCATGTGAATTTCGCAGGCCATGCTTGAAGCTGTTATGAGGAGTAGTCCTGCCGCAAAAAGGGCTTTTAATATCAATCCTTTTGTTTTCGATTTAGCTAACATTTGCTTAGTTGTTTAATGATACTGGTTTAACTTAAGTTGTTTGTTGTGGGGATGTAATGTTTTTTGGTTTAGGCAGAAGCCATGTGTTTGAAAAACTATTGGACAAATATATTGAAGATTGTTAGATAAATATGAAATTAAGGTAGCTGTTTTTGCGTAAGGGATAGCAGTGGAAAGCCCGCAGTGAGGCACGAGCGAGGACTTGGAACGGATAGCCCGACCCGTAGGGTTACGCCCTAGTGAGAAATGTAGGGTT
>QKIO01000204.1 GCA_003251015.1 Bacteroidales bacterium | reverse complement strand
CCGCAACTTAACGAGTTATATATATTGGCGGGCAAAATTGCTGGAGAAATAGAACGAAAGTTAAATAATAAAAATGCTTCTAAGGGTGATTACGACAAAACCGTTAGTTTCTACATTAAACAAGCCGAATCTTCTTTTAATCATATTCATACCGTTCAAAATCAAATTTCATACGATATTAACAAACGGTTACTTGAACTTAACGCTAAATCTGCTAGTGTTTACAGTAAATATACGGTCTTTAAGTATTATTCTTTAGTGTTTTTCACCTTGTTCGTAATTGTAATCACTTATTTACTTATTTCTCAAATACAAAGCTTAATCTCCAACCGTAGAGTTACAGAGCTAAAAAACAAAAAACTAATACAAGCCATTGAGCAGAGTCCTATATCTATCATGATTACCGATACCCTTGGGAACATCGAATATGTAAATAAAGGGTTTGAGAGTTTTCAGGGTTTAAGTGAAGAAGAACTCAAAAACGGAGATGTTAACGTCTTTAAATTTAACGACTCAAAGAGTGAATTCACCAATGTGTTATGGCAAACCATTCAAGAAGGATTGGTTTGGACAGGTGAAATATCATCTAAACGAAATAATGGAGAGATTTATTGGGAGAAAGTCTTAATATCACCTGTGCTTAGTGATGATAAAACTATATCTAACTACATCTCTATTAAAGAAGATATAACAGAAAAAAACTTACTTACGGAATCACTCAAGGAATCCAATCAGGCTCTACTAACCATTGCAGAGAATCTACCGGTGGGGATCTTAATTGTGAATCAGAATCGTGAAATAATACAGATGAATGAGATGGCATCTCGGCTAATGGGATTTTCTTCCACTGAAGTTGCCATGAGTCATATCAGAGAAACAAAATACGAAGACTTTTTTATTACCCTCAAAAAAGAAGCCTATACCGATACACAAACGGGCACTGTTGTAAGCTCTTTAGAAGAACGAATGGAGGTTAAAGAGAATAATATCTCACGTGAAATACTAAAGAACATCATTCCTGTAACCCTAGACAATACAGAAGTGTTTTTAGAGGCCTTTATGGATATTAGTGCACAAAAAGAAGTGGGTAAAAAGGAAGCTGAATCGAATAGAGCTAAGTCCGAATTCCTGGCCAATATGAGCCATGAAATACGTACACCCATGAATGGTATAATAGGTGCTACTGAATTGCTCTCGAAAACCCGAATGAACAAGGAACAGAAGAATGTTGTCTCTATTATTGGGCGTTCATGCGATAATTTATTAAACATCATCAACGACATACTTGATTTTTCTAAGATCGAAGCTGGTAAAATGAATATAGAATCATATCATTTTAACCTGCGCTCAACAGTGGATTATTTAATGGATCAGATGTCGTTTAGAACAATGGAAAAAGGCATTGAGATATTGAATGATGTGGAAGATACCATCCCGCCAATTTTAATTGGTGATGAAGGTCGACTAATTCAAATATTGGTGAACTTAATGGGTAATGCCGTCAAATTCACTAATGATGGGGAAGTTGTAATTAAGGTAGAAATTGAACAACAACAAGGCTCACAGATTACACTTCATTTTTCGGTAGAAGATTCGGGCATAGGAATTCCAAAAAATAAATTAGAGAAGATATTTGAATCGTTTACTCAAGCAGATGGCTCTACCACTCGTAAATTTGGTGGAACAGGTTTGGGGACTAGTATCTCCAAAATGCTAGTTGAATTGATGGGAGGAAAAATTTGGGTGGAAAGTCCTAACCCTAATTTTATGTGGTCTACCGAGAATCCAGGTTCTGTATTTCACTTTTCGTTGCCTTTCGAGATTGAAAAAAATCAAATATACCATGATTTTGATCAGGATATATTTATAAAGGTTAATGCCCTAGTGGTTGATAATCACAAAACAAATTTATTATTATTAAAGAAAACACTAACAAATTGGGGCATTACATCTAATTCTGTTTATGATGAGAAGTCGGCTTTAGAATGGTTGAGCAACAACCCAGATGTTAATTTAGTTATTATTGACAGTCATGTATTTAGCTTAAACGATTCAAGTTTCTCTAAAGCGATTAAACATAATCATCCTCAGGTTCGTATTGTGCTTTTCACCTCTGAAAACAGATGGAAATCCTCAGAGGTTGACAAGGCGGTTGATAAAGTGTTACATAAGCCAATTAAACACACCGAATTGTTCAAAGCAATTGAAAACCTATTTGTTTCTAAAGCAATCAATTCGGATGCGGAAGGTGTCATCGTTGATTTTCACCAGCGGATTAAGAACAAACGAATTCTTTTGGTCGAGGATAATATAATCAATCAAAAAATTGCTGAGAAGATGTTGATGCGCCTAGGCTTGCAGGTGGAAATCGCGTGTAATGGTCAAGTGGCAGTAGACTTATTCACTCGGGTCGAAAACGACTATTTCCAACTCATTTTTATGGATGTTCAAATGCCCATTTTAAATGGATTAGATGCCACTGTCAAATTACGCGAAAATGGCATCAAACTTCCTATTGTTGCGATGACTGCCAATGCCTTAAAAGGGGATCGGGAAATTTGTATTGATGCTGGCATGAATGACTACATCGGTAAGCCTGTGAAAATGAATGATCTAGAACTTATACTTGACAAATGGATTTAGATCCCTAACCGTATCGTTAAGCACACGATTTTACACATTGCAAGGTGCCTTTTATAGCATATTTAGTGTAATTTATACCCAATTGATTCATCTGTTTATTCTCCCTTAGTTCTTAAGATGCAGTTAATAGGGTTACTTATTCTACAATTTTATTGTGTCAAACAGAAAGCATCATAAATTTTTAACATTTTTTTACACTTCTAAAATTAATCCTGAAAGCCAATAAAAACGGACGCTAGGTGGTTAGATTACTGCCTTTTGAGACTGACTTTTTGATGTATTTTTATCGAATTGACTATCGATTGATTTGCAGATAGTTAATATTTTTCATAATTTGCTGCGAATAGTTTCTTTAATAAAACTAACGCTATGCCATATCGTCGATTACCTAATACAGATCTCGCGCGTTTACGTGCATTAAAAGCAGCCATTAACCAGGCTAATAAGATGTCTCCCTTTGATCTTGCCTTTTCACAAAAGCTTTTTTTACGTGTAAAAACCTTTGTGCCTCATTTTGAACAGGCTATATCTCAATATAACTTTAGCAAAAATCAACAAGCTAAAATTGGTCGTTTATTGAGCGAGCAGTTTAAAACCACTCGGTTGTTTGTATCCCATTTTATTCAGGTGTTCAATTTCTGCATTATCCGTGGGGAGATTAAACCAGAAGTTAGGTTAGACTATGGCTTAGATATATCAGATAAGTCCGTTCCTGATTTGGGTACAGAGCAACACTTAATCACGGTTGGTAAAAACATCATCAAAGGGGAGGAAAAACGAAATATGACGGGTGGCGTTCGTATTTACAATCCAAGCATTGCCATTGTAAATGTGAAATATGAGAAGTTTCTAGAGTACTATAACAACCATAAAAACTTGTTAGTTACTACTTCTAAAATGCATGATAAAGTAACTGAGCTTAGAGGCAAAGCTGACGAGTTAATTTTAGAGTTGTGGAACGAGATAGAAGCGACCTACGAACAATCTACTCCAGAGGAAAAACGAGATCAAGGAACGGCTTATGGCATTGTTTATTTATTACGCAAACACGAAAAGGAAGAATTCTTCAAATAAAGTAGATAGAGATCAACGTATTATTCGCCATGTTGCAAATCTGCACATGGCGTTGTTCTTTTGTAGAGCATAAACATCAATACCGATGTGCCAATAGTACTGAGTAAAACCAACAATATAGATGGATTATCATTACTTTCTATACTGGTTGGTAGATGTTGATAGTACAAGTAAAACACTGTTAGTGCAAGAGCATTATTTACAAAATGTGCAAGAATAGGAATCCAGAGGTTGTTGGTGAAATACAGTATATAACCAAAGAGAAGACCCAAGATAAAACGTGGTAAGAAGCTTAGAAACTGTATATGAAAGGCACTGAATAAAATAGCTGTAAAAATAATTGCACTATGTGATGAACCCGTTAGTTTAGTCAGCTCTCGCTGTAACAAACCTCTAAACAACCACTCCTCACCAAGAGCTGGTATGGCTGCCATCATCACCAAATTAATGGGGTAATCCCAAACGCTATTGCGAGAAAGTAACAGGCGGGTCATTTCCGTTGCTTCAGCTTCTTTTTTAGTTATCCAGCCTGTACTCTCAAACCAAACCTCTGGCCAATGAATTTGATGATTTAACCATCCACTCCACGTAATTAACCCTTGACTGATAATGACAATAACTATAGTAAGACTCAACCATGATAACTTTAGTTTTTTAGGTCCGGATAAAATAGCTGTTGGGTTGTTGTAGCATAAGTAACTAACCCCATAGGAAGGTAAAATAAACAAACTAATGCTTTGTGTTATTTGCAGCGCTTTTAAAAATGGAAGATTATTTTTGATCCCTTGGAGGTCAAACGTCTCTATTCTAAAACAAGCAAACCCTATAATATAGAGGAAAGCTACAGCAATCATATACATGCCTACCATCAGTCCTAAAAGAAGCATTATTTTTTGCAGCGAAGTAAAGTAACTTAACGAGCCTTGTTTCATAAATACAATCATGCTTAGACATCAAACATACAAAATGAAAATCACTAATGGATGATGAGTTAATAATTAATAAAAATAGGGATAGGCAAAGCCATCAATTACACGTACAACATCTTCCATAAGTTGTCAAGATACCACCTCGATGGTCGCTACAAAATTGACAATAACATGGCTGAAACACCATTCGACCCATTGCCCTGGGACGAAAAAACTGGTTGTTTTGTGGCAACCACGAAGCCGCAGAAAATGCTGCCATAATATATTCAATGATGGGGTGCTGCAAGAGCCATGAAGTCAACTTTAGAGACTGGATGATCTACTTCCTGGAGAATATCCACGACTATGACCAAGATTACAGCAAGGATCTTGCTGAACTTCTTCCTCACAACTTCAAAAAACACAACAACGCACTAAATTCGTAAGCATTCAA
>QKIO01000244.1 GCA_003251015.1 Bacteroidales bacterium | reverse complement strand
CCACAATTATATGCTGCAATAGCAAGAAACCAGTCGTCATACATTTTATATAAATCACTCAGGAACTGAACTGCAGAAGCGGATGCTTTTAAGGGGTCACGACGCTCATCGATATATGAATTAACCGTTAAACCATATTGTTTACCAGTGTAATACATAAATTGCCATAGACCAGATGCGCCTGTGCGAGAAAGAGCATGAGTATTTAAAGCAGATTCTATAATAGGTAGGTATTTTAATTCCATAGGCATGTTTTTAGCATCTAGAGCAGCTTCAAACATCGGAAAATAGTACTCCGATAAACCTAACATCCTCTCCATCTGTTCTCGCCTACGAACAGTATATAATTCAATATAAGCTTTTACCTTTTCATTATACACATAGTTAATGGGCGAGTTAATCTCAGCCAAACGACTCATGTATAAAATATCAGCAGCATCAGTAATAACAACGGAATCATTTAAAACGATTGAATCAGGCACCATCTCCTCTGCCGAGAAATTCACACTATCAGCCGAATCGATATTGTCAGATTCATCTTCTATTACCTGAGCAGAAATCACTGTGGCACAAAAGAGAAACCAAGAGAGGATTATGATATTTTTCATGACTTTAAAAATTAAAATGACATTGTAGTCCTACTCCCGAAAACTCTCCTGGCGCAGGTATCATCACAGCAGGAAATACACTAAGAGATAAATCATCGCTAATGTCAAAATTATAAAAATGAGCATCTACCGCAGCATCAACTATCTGCAACAAATAGATACTTATCATCCCAATATAACTCAAATCTCGATAACGACGGTAATACTGTTTTTTATTATCTAATGTATTCTGAAACCATGATTCATACTCACCATACACATCGGCTTCTGTTAAAACTGCTGGAATAAAGCGCGTATAACTCTTATTTCCTGGGTCACGTATTACAAAATCGCGATAAGCTGATTTATACAGATTATAATAATTTGAATTAAAACTAATACCGTAAGCAACCCCAGCCACACCCGCATAAAGGATTGGTATTTTCCAATACTTCTTATTATAAGCCTGCCCTAGTCCAGGCAGAATAGCCGCATATAAACTTGCTTTATGCGCAGAATGCTCTCTATTGTACTGAAACGCAGGAGCCTGATATCTAACGTTGGTTTTAACAACCGAAACGGTATCGTTATTTTGGGCATGGACACTACTAATGCCAAAACCACAAAAACACAGACTCCAAAGCACAAAAAAAAACGTTCTATTATCCAATTGCTCCTCTATTATAAGATTTAAAAACCTTATTTTTTATCCAACGCACTAATAATCTTCTCCAATTCCTCGTCACTTCTAAAAGGAATCACAATCTTACCTATTCCTTTATCCGTTCGTGAAAACTGAATATTAGTTTTAAAGAAAGTAGATAACTGCGACTTCAATGCTTGGTATTCATCTGAAGCTTGGGATTTTGGTTTGGCACTTGATTTAGAACCCTCACTCACATTAAGCAAACGTACGATCTCCTCTACTTTACGAACCGATAAATCTTCTTTTATTGTTTGTTCAAATATATTGAGCTGAACACGCGCATCATCCACACTGATAATGGCACGCGCATGTCCCATGCTAATTTGTTTTTCTACCAACCCTAGTTGAATTTCGGCAGGTAGTTTAAGTAAGCGGAGATAGTTTGTTACCGTAGAACGTTTTTTACCAACACGATCAGACATACTTTCTTGCGTTAAGTTGCATTCATCAATCAATCGTTGATAACTGATGGCTACTTCAATAGGATCAAGATCTTCACGTTGAATATTTTCAACCAAAGCCATCTCAAGCATTACATCATCGTCGGCAACACGCACATAAGCAGGCACTTTAGTTAATCCCGCTAATTTAGAAGCTCTAAAACGACGCTCTCCCGCAATGATTTGATACATACCACTATCAGTCACACGAAGCGTTAATGGCTGAATGATACCAATTTGCTTTATCGACTGAGACAATTCTTCAAGCTTCTCTTGGTCAAATTTAGTACGAGGTTGCCAAGGGTTAACCTCTATCTTTGATATATCAATTTCATTAATGGATGCTGCAGGTCTACTCTGGTTTACCTGGTCGCTATTATCAATTAGTGCGCCTAAACCACGTCCTAAAGCACTTTTTTTTGCCATCATATTATTATTAATTTCTAACTTCCAACTTATTTTCAGATAGTTAAACGACTATAAATACACTAACCCTGCTTATTTCTTCGCAGCCATATTATTCTTCTTTAACAACTCACGTGCTAAATCTAAATAATTAACCGCTCCTTTTGAAGTGGCATCATACATAACCACCGCTTTGCCAAAACTAGGAGCTTCGCTAAGTTTGATATTACGTGAGATAAGTGTTTCAAACACCATGTCTTGAAAATGTTTTTGCACCTCTTCAACCACTTGATTCGAAAGATTTAAGCGCGAATCATACATAGTCAATAAAAAGCCTTCTATTTCTAAGTCTGGATTTAAACGACTCTGGATTATCTTAATGGTATTTAATAACTTACCTAAACCTTCAAGTGCAAAGTATTCACATTGCACTGGTATTATCACCGAGTTTGCAGCTGTTAATGCATTAACAGTAATTAAACCCAAAGAAGGAGAACAGTCAATAAGCACAAAGTCGTAATCATCCTTCACCTGAGCAAGTACCTTACCCAATACATATTCACGATCTGGCAGGTTAAGCATTTCTATTTCAGCTCCTACTAAATCAATGTGCGAAGGCATTACATGTAAATGTTCAATTTCAGTTTTGAGAATTGCCAACTTAGGATCGATATTATCTACGATACACTCGTAAATACTATTTTCAATTTCTTTTAAATCAAAACCCAATCCTGATGTTGAGTTAGCCTGTGGATCGGCATCTACAACAAGTATTTTATACTCCAACACCGCCAAACTGGCTGCGAGATTGATGGCTGTAGTGGTTTTTCCTACGCCACCTTTTTGATTTGCTAAAGCAATTATTTTACCCATAAACTTGGATTTTTAGTAGTCGGTTATAAAGAGCCTCAAATTGGAATTTATTTCCAAAAAGTCAAAGTTAATCTTTTATCATTAAAATGATGCTAGAAAGATAAATTACCAGCAACACAAAATACAACACTCTAATAATTAGCCAGTTTTAGCACGCACTCCGCCAAAAGCACTTGTTTATTGATGGGCACCACTCCCGAGTGTTCACACACCAAACCACCAGCCATATTGGCAATACGAGCCACTATAAATGGAGACAATCCACAGGCTAATCCTAAAGCACTCACGCTAATGACCGTATCTCCAGCTCCAGAAACATCTGCAATATCCCGCACTTCAGCAGGAATAAAAGAATGGTTATGCGCATCCACCACCAAAACACCTTTTTCGGCCATAGTAACCATTATCACTTCCAGTTGTTTTTCTTGCCTATATTTTTGAGTGGCTAGAAGTATTTTTTGTTGATCTAACACATTGACATCAATCTTAACACCTTCCTTAAACTCCTTAAAATTAGGCTTAAAGAAACTCATTGATTTATAAGCACCAAAATTTCGTTTTTTTGGATCTACCAGACTAGGTATGGCCTTTTCGTTTGCCAATGAAGCCGTAAAGTCGATAACAGATGATGTTATCACACCCTTATCGTAGTCTTCAAATATTATGGCATCAATCTTATACTTGGTAATAACACGAGAGATTTGAGATTTCAAACGCTCTTCTAAGTGTTCGCTAATTGGCGTATCTTCCTCTTCATCAACCCTCAACAAATGTTGATGATGACTAATAATGCGCGTTTTGATGGTTGTTTTGCGTGAGTCGCAAACTACTAATCCATCATCGGTCAGATTATTAGTCTTTAATAATTGATGCATAGTAGCTCCTGCAGCATCATCTCCTACAACAGAACAAATAATGGGTGTTGCACCCAGAGCTTGAATGTTTAAAGCCACATTAGCAGCCCCTCCCAGCCGATTTTCTCTACTAGTAGTTGATACAATAGGAACAGGTGCTTCAGGAGAAATGCGAGTCACATCGCCCCATAAATAAGCGTCAATCATCACATCACCAATCACTAAAATATGTTTGTCTTGAAACGATTGAAATAAAGAAACAAGGTCGTCTTTAGTCATGCTAAATATTATTTGACACAAAGATAAAAAAAATGAACAAACCAATATACACCATCATCATGCGTTACCGCATAAGCTGAGTAAAAGTCTTAGGTACAGGCGACTGAAAGCTTAACAACTTACCAGTGGTTGGATGCGTAAAAACCAAAATATGAGCATGCAAGCCCATCCTATTAATAGGATTCAATTTTGCTCCATACTTACGATCACCAACAATTGAATGACCTAAATCTTTCATATGCACTCTAATCTGATTTTTACGTCCTGTTTCGAGGTTTACTTTCAACAAAGAATAAGCGGCATTTTGTTTAATTACTTCATAATGCGTAATGGCATCTTTACCCTGTTCGCCACTTATATTGGAAAAAACCATATTGGCTTTATTCTCTATTAGTTTTGAACGCACACTTCCCTTCTGTTGACCCACCATGCCTTCTACTAACGCCACGTATGTACGTTCAGAAACGGTTTCTTTCCAAGATGACTGCATGGATTGTTGAGTTTGCAAATTTTTTGCATACATCATAACACCTGAAGTTTCTCTATCAAGTCGGTGTATCACAAAAACACGATTTTTAGGATGTGACATTTTAACATAAGCACTTAACATACTATATGCTGTATTTTCTTTCTCTTTGTCGGTGGCGATGGATAAAACCCCTACATTTTTATCTATCACTAATAAATCTGCATCTTCATAAATAATGCTAATACCTTTGAAAGTAGGTGCAGCAGCACGTTTCTGCCAATGAACCAGGATCTGATCTCCAGCAATTAAAGCATAATTAAACTGAGTCACTACTTTATTGCCAATTTCTACTTGACCATTGCCCAAAATAGACTTTAATACCGTACGACTTCTTTCTGGAAATTTCTGAACCAAATACTTAAGTAATTCTGACGGTTCTGACACCAGAAGTATTGTTGGGTGACTCATATAAATGATTCTT
>QKIO01000280.1 GCA_003251015.1 Bacteroidales bacterium | reverse complement strand
GGTATCCCAACAAATGTTTATAATACGAAGGATCTTGGTTTGTTAGTTGGGCCAAACCCAATGGACGATTTAGTTACCATTCAAGCAGCCAAAGAAATTAAATCAATTAAAATTTATTCTTCTAACGGCAGCTTATTGGTTGCGGAAAACCTTAATGCAACTAAAAGTTCTATTAATACAACCTCGTTATTGTCAGGCATCTATTTAATGACAGTTGAATTTGAGGATGGAACTAAATTATCAAAGAAGTTAATAAAGTAGTAAACATACACACTTAAATTTAGGTAGAAGGAGAGAGGGGACAAAAACGCCTCTGCCTTCTGCCTTATTTCTAAAATTGATTGTCTTAAATCAATAGGTAAGGAGCTTATATGAAACGACCATCTAAATTTAATAATCCAAATTTACACACAGGTGGATGATTAAATTTACTTCAGAGTTCCATGTGGCAATTAAAAACAAATTTAGACACATGAAACAATTATTACATACGATTAAAACTGTATTGTTTTTCGCCTTCTTGCTTTTGTCAGTAGGAGTAAATGCCGCTACCTACTATGTCGCTACAAACGGAAACGATAATAATAACGGTAGTGAAAATTCGCCTTGGCTTACCATTCAAAAAGCAACTGCATCTGTAAATGCAGGCGACCATGTTTACATAAAAAGAGGAACTTATTACAATAATGTAAATTTTACTAAAAGTGGGAATGCCAACAACTGGATTGTTTTTGAAGCCTATCCGGGTGATGAGTTACAAGTAGTTCTGGAAAAAGCAGTGTTTAGAATTAAATGTAGTTATTTTCGATTATCAGGAGTTAAGGCTTCCAATGGTGATAACGGTATTTATGTAGAAGGTCCAGGTTTAACTGATATTACTATTTCGAATAACCATACTTATAATAGTTTTTCTTCCGGTATTGTGGCATGGGGAGTACCCTATAAGGTTAATCCCGGTACTTATAGTAATATATACAATCTGAAAATTCTTAATAACAAGGTGCAAAAAGCCTGTAATGGCGGATGGAACGAATGCATTACATTAGTTAACGGAATTGTTGGTTTTGAGATTTCGGGTAACGAAGTATACGATGGCGGTAACCCTATAAATGGTGGTGAAGGAATTGATATTAAAGGAGGCGTAAGAGATGGAGTTATTGCCAATAATTATGTGCATAATTTAACACGTCGAGGTATTTATTTGGATGCCAACGGAGACCCCGAATTTGAAAGAGCTTTTGTTCGTAATGTAAAAGTTCATAACAACAGAGTACACAACTGTGTGGGGCACGGTATTGCTGTAATGACAGAGGGTGTTGGCGATGTTCATGAAATTGAAATATTTAACAACGTGCTTTATGATAACACCGATGACGGCATCATGTTTTATAAGCACCCTTATGGAAACGGAAGTATTTTTAATGTAAAAACTTATAACAATACCATTTACAGTAACGATCGTTGGGGGATACTTTTAGCCTATCCGGGGTCATACGGCATGGAATTTTACAATAATATCTGTTACGCCGATGGAGCAGGTGCTTTTAAAGGCGATCCTGGCGATGGCGATTATGTGGCATCCAATAATCTTTATGGCATCGATCCTAAGTTTGTAGATGTCAATACAAAAGATTTCCACTTGAAGGCAAGCTCACCGGCTATTAATCAGGCCAAAAATGATATTGCACCCTTAGCCGATTTCGATGGTTTGGGACGTTCCGGTAATGCTGATATTGGAGCCTATGAGTATGCAGGTGTTAGTAATCCTATCGCCACAGATGCTATTTTAGCACATGCCTTACCAGCTTCATTTAATGCCTCAGGGTCAATTACTTTTACCGTAGATTATGAAACCACCGTGCCACGAGACATCCATGTTGATTTACAAAGTACATCACCCGATTATTCAGGCTTTGGAAATGCTGTTAAAACTGTAAATGGAAAAGGAACAGCATCCATCACCTTCACACCAACAAATAATCCAACTGCCGATAGAACCTACCGTTGGTTGTTGTACATGACTGAAGAAGGGAAAAATTGGGAGTTTACCATTGACGGCACCAGCCATGAACAGGTAGTCGTGGTTAAGGATATTTCAACTGGTAATTTAGATGCCGATGCGTTAGAGTTGACCGTTACGCCAAATCCAATGAGAGATTTTGTTACCATTCGAGCAGCCAAAGACATTAAATCAATTAAAATTTATTCTTCTAACGGCAGCTTATTGGTAGTGGAAAACCTTAATGCAACTAAAAGTTGTATTAATACAACCTCTTTATACGCAGGTATTTATTTAATGACTGTTGAATTTACGGATGGTAAAATATCTGTTATGAAATTGACAAAGTAGGCACCACACACACACTTAAATTTAGATAGAAGGATGGGAGGGGCAAAACACCTCTGCCTTCTGCCTAAATTTTAAAATTGATTGTCTTAAATCAATAGCTAAAGGAGTTTATATGAAACGACCATGTGGCCATTGAAAGAAAATATAATCACATGAAACAATTATTACATTCGATTAAAGTTGTATTGTTTTTCGCCTTCCTGCTTATGTCTGTAGGAGTAAATGCCGCTACCTACTATGTAGCTACAAGCGGAAACGATAATAATAACGGTAGTGAAAACTCGCCTTGGCTTACCATTCAAAAAGCTGCTACAGCTGTAAGAGCGGGCGACCATGTTTATATTAAACGTGGAGTTTATACCCAAACGCTGACCCTAAAAAATAGCGGAACAGCTGATAAGCCCATTGTATTTGAAGCCTATCCCGGCGATGAGCACTTAGCCATTCTCGATTGTAACTCACCGGGCTCTCAATACGGTAGTTTAGATGGCATTGTTGTAAAAGCTAGTTATATTCGGATATCAGGATTAAAAGTGCGCAATGCAACCAAAGGCTTTTTTGTAGATGGCCCCGGTTTAACTAATATCGAGATTTCAAACAATCATACCTATAATACCTTTGCATCGGGAATTGTCGTTTGGGGAGTGCGTTACCAAAGCGATCCAAAGGATTACGAAAATGTTTTGAATGTAAAAATTCTTAACAATAAAATAGAAAAAGCCTGTAATGGCGGTTACTTGGAATGTATTACAGTTGCCAATGGTGTAGTGGGTATCGAAATTATTGGAAATGAAATTTGGGGAAGTAAAGACCCCGATACCAAAGAAGGAGTAAATGGAGGTGAAGGGCTTGATTTAAAAGCGGGTGTGCGCGATGCCGTAGTGGCTCATAATTATTTACACGATTTGCACCGTCGTGGTTTGTACTTAGATGGTGCCGGCGATGCTAATATGGCACAATACAAAAAACCTTTGCTACACAACATTAAAGTACACAGTAATGTGGTACACGACTGCGAAGGGCAGGGAATGGCCATTATGACCGAAGGCACAGGTGATGTGTACAATGTAGATATTTACAATAACGTTTTTTACCGCAATACAGGTGGTGGACTAACTTACTACAAGCACCCATGGGGAACAGGAAACGTTTATGACATCAGAGCTTACAATAATACGATGTGCCACAATGGAAAGAATGGAATATTATTAAATTTTCCGGGTTCTTACGGCAACACCTTTTACAATAACATATGCTACGGAAATGCTCAGAAAGCAATGGATGTACCGGCCGGTGATTATACCGAAAGTAATAACTTATTTAACATCGACCCAAAATTTGTGAATGCTTCTGCAGGCGACTATCATTTAACGGCCGGTTCTCCTGCTATTAATGGAGGAAAAAGTGCCGGTTATACCGAAGTGGATTTTGACGGAAATACCAGAAACGGGGCGGTTGACATTGGAGCTTTTGAATTTGGCGGAACCTCCGGAGAGGTTAAAGTAACCGGTGTTTCGGTAAGCCCTCAAGCCGGTACCTTAAATGCCGTTGGAGCTACCTTACAGCTAAGTGCAAATGTGGAGCCTTTTGCTGCCACAAATAAGCAAGTGAGCTGGGAGTCGAGTAATAATAATATCGCCACCGTAAGTTCAACCGGCTTGGTTACAGCAGTTGCAGAAGGTACAGCCATTATTACCGTTACAACAGAAGATGGTGAAAAAACAGCCTCGTCTACCATTAAAGTTGAAATTGGAACACCCGGCAATGATGCGATTATAGCACATACCCTACCAGCATCAATCAATGCCGATGGCTCTGTAATTTTTACAGTTGATTACGAAACCACTTCAGATAGAGATATACACGTGAGTTTGCAAAGTACATCACCCGATTATTCAGGCTTTGGAAATGCCGTAAAAACCGTAAACGGAAAAGGAACAACGTCCATCACCTTTACTCCGGCTAATAATCCAACCTCAGACAGGACTTACCGTTGGATGATTTACATGACTGAAAAAGGTAAAAATTACCAATTTACCATTGATGGAACATGGAGCGAACAAGTCGTGGAAGTAATAGATAATAATATACCAACACAAATAGTAAGGGCAAATGATTTGGGTTTACTTTGTGCGCCAAATCCGTTTAACGATTTTGTTGCCATTCAAGCTGACAAAACCATTAAGTCAATTAAGATATACAATACTACAGGTAGCCTAATGCTGCAGGAAAACCTTAATTCAGCAAATAGCTCTATTAATACAGCCTCGTTTTTGTCAGGCATCTATTTAATAACAGTTGAATTTGAAGATGGTGCTAAAACATCAATGAAAATATCAAAATAAGTTGCACACACATTTATATGCGCACATCAATACCTTCAAGGTTATTAAAACCTTGAAGGTGTTGATTAAAAAGTTTAATGACAAATTAAATGATTTCATTCTAAGTCTCTACTTTATTACACATATACAATTATGAAAAAACTATCCAAAAAACTTCTGGTACTTAGCCTACTCTTGGGCTTTTACCAAATACATGTTGCAGCAGCCACATTAGAGGAACAAGCTCGCACAAAAATCAGCACCTTAACGAGCCTGACCAATACCGCCAAAAATCAAGGCATTGATGTTACCAAGGAAGAAATGACCATTCACACCGCCGAGTTATTTCTCGACTATGCGCAATGGGACGAAAATAATGTGAGCACCAACACAGAACAGTTTGCAGCCCATCAGACCTATAAAAAT
>QKIO01000107.1 GCA_003251015.1 Bacteroidales bacterium | reverse complement strand
AAAAAAGCAGATTTTAAGATTAACATTGTAGAGTTAGAGAATCATTCCTTTTATTCTACACTGCGTAATAAACTGATGTGGGGTGCCGATAAACGAAATTAATGTACGTTATCATGACTGGTTATTACAAGACGTATGATAATTGACTGCTTAAAGGCAATATTTTGGTGGATTATCTGTTATTAGTTTGGCTATCTATTGTCATTATCACAGGTAGTGAAAGCTTGTTTTAATATTAAATTATACATTTGTGCTCCTTACAAAAAATAGTGTAGTGTTTAAATATTGGTTTATTCAATTAGGTCGTTTGATGGCTATTTCCTTAGGGAAGCTGATGTATTTGGCAACTCTGTTAGTGTTTGTAATTGGGTGCTTTGGTTCGGTATCAGCTCAAGATAGGCTTGAGTTTGGTGGTTTTTTAGGTACATCCTATTATTTTGGTGACTTAAATCCAGCTGTTCAGTTTAAAGATCCGGGTTTAGCTTTTGGGGGTATTGGACGTTATGTGTTTAACGACCGTGTTGCTTTTAAAGCCATGGCTGTGATGGGCAAAATAAGTGGGAGTTACGATCCATCTGAAGGAAGTTATTTGGAGGATGTGACGATGAATCCTGGTTACTCCTTTAGTCGAAACGTAGGTGATATATCAGGTCAATTTGAGTTGAATTTCCTTTCCTACGATCATCGATTCATTAGTAATACAGTCTTTACACCTTACCTGTCTTTTGGTTTAGCAACATCAATTTATAGTGTTAGTGGTAGAGATAATCAAAATGGGGATGCAAAACCAGTATTTGTATTATCTTTGCCTTTTGGGTTTGGAGCAAAATACAAACTCAATAAGTGGATGCGGGTGGGTGCCGAATGGACTTTCCGCAAAACGTTTGCCGATGATTTAGATTATGCAAGCGTTGGTTATGTGGATCCTGCTGATCCATATGGCTATAATGTAAGTACCATGACGCATAATAATGATTGGTATTCTTTTGCTGGTGTCTATTTGACCATTAATATGTTCAAACGAAAAGACACCTGTAGTAGTGGTTATTAAAATGAATTGAACGGTTCTGGTATGTCGTTGAAAGACCAACTGATAATTGATAGATTGCCCCAACATGTTGCCATCATAATGGATGGTAATGGACGGTGGGCAAAAAAAAGAGGAAACTCTCGAGTTTTTGGGCATAAACATGGTGTGACAGCCGTACGAGAAGTCACAGAAGCATCGGCGGAGTTGGGTATTAAATACTTGACACTCTATGCTTTTAGTACCGAAAATTGGAATAGGCCCAAGCTAGAGGTTGATGCACTTATGGCTTTGTTAGTTACAACCATCAGTTCTGAGACAGAAACCTTAATGAAAAATAATGTGCGACTAAATACCATTGGTTGCAAAGAGTCATTGCCTTCTTCGGTTCGTAATAAGTTAGACACGTGTATTGCTGAAACTTCAGTAAATAGTGGTATGACACTAACATTAGCCTTGAGTTATAGCTCTCGTTGGGAAATAGTGGAAGCCATTAAGGAAATCACAAAAGATGTTAAAGATTCGGTTTTAAACAGTGAAGATATCACTGCAGAAACGGTTTCTAACTACCTATCAACCTCTTCTATACCCGATCCTGAATTAATGATTCGCACCAGTGGCGAATACCGTATTAGTAATTTCTTGCTTTGGCAGTTAGCTTATTCTGAGTTATATTTCAGCGATATTTTATGGCCTGACTTTCGCAAGGAAGATTATTATGCTGCCTTAATCGATTATCAAGGTAGAGAACGCCGTTTTGGAAAAACGGGAGAACAAATAAATGTGAAGTAGTTGACGTTGTAATTAAATTGGTAACGTATTATTTCGTGCCAAGCTACATGTTCGAATAGTGCTTAAACATCAAAATGAATAAATTTTTTGGCTACATGGAGGGGAATTACCGTTTTAAACTAATTATATCTTTTCTGTTATTGTTTTCTACTCTTGGTCAAGCTCAAGATATAGTACCTACAATAAGTTATACAGGAACACCGAAAAAATACGAGATTGCGGGCATTGAGGTGGTCGGTGTAGAGAATCTAGATCCTAAAATCCTAATAAATATTAGTGGTTTACGTATAGGTCAGAAGATTACTGTGCCTGGTGACGAGGTGTCTGAAGCCATTCGTAAATATTGGAAACATGGACTTTTCTCTGATGTTGAAATTCGTGCTGCTAAAATTGTAGAACGAACTATTTTTCTAGAGATTAAGCTTGTCGAGCGTCCTCGCTTGTCTGATATAACCTTTCATGGTTTAAAGAAAAGCGAGATAGAAACTGTTTCAGAAAAAGTAGCCATGATGAAAGGTTCACAAGTAACACCGTTTATGGTGGATAGAGCCGAAAAGTATGTGACTGATTATTTTGTGGGCAAGGGTTTTTATAATACAGAGGTTGATATCATACAGAAAGATGATTCTGCAAAGAATAACTTTGTGATTCTGGATATTTACGTAGATAAAAAAGAAAAGGTAAAAGTAAAATCTCTTGTCTTTGAAGGTAATGAGGCTTTAACTGATGCTAAGTTGAATAAGGTGATGAAGAAAACCAACGAAAAGGGTAAGATACTCAATTTCTTTAGAACCAAAAAATTTATCCTAGAAGATTACGAGAAAGATTTAGTGGCTTTAACCGATAAATACAACGAATTAGGTTATCGAGATATGCGTCTTGTTTCCCAAACGGTGACTAAAAATCTAGATAATACAGTTGATGTTCATATTAAGGTAGAAGAAGGAAACGTTTATTATTTTGGCGATATCACTTGGGTGGGCAATAGTATTTATACTACTCAAATGCTCAATTACCGACTGCGTATTAAAAAGGGGGATGTCTACAACCAAAAGTACTTGGATGAACGCTTAACTGAAAAAGACGATGCCGTTCACAACCTTTACATGGATAATGGGTATTTGTTTTCAAACATTAATCCAGTGGAGATGCGTGTAGAAAATGATACTATTGATCTTGAAATGCGTATTTATGAAGGTCAGCAAGCTACTATTAATGAGGTAATTATTAAAGGAAACACTAAAACGCACGAACAAGTAGTGCGTCGCGAGATTAGAACCAAACCTGGTCAATTGTTTAGCAAGTCTGAGTTAATTCGTACTATTCGTGAATTAGCCCAATTAGGTCATTTCGATCCAGAGAAAATTTCTCCTGACGTTAGACCAAATCAGGACAATGGAACCGTTGATTTAGTGTATAATCTTGAAGAAAAGGCTAATGATCAAATTGAGCTTTCTGGTGGTTATGGAGCTGGTATGTTTGTTGGATCCTTAGGTTTAAAGTTTAGCAATTTCTCCATGCGTAATTTCTTTAATGGAGAAGCGTGGAGACCTCTGCCCACTGGTGATGGACAAACGCTTGCTTTGCGTGCCCAACTTAGTGGGCAGTACTATCAGTCATATAGTATTTCGTTTACCGAACCTTGGTTTGGGGGTAAAAAACCTAATTCATTAAGTTTTTCTGTTTATCATTCTATACAAACAGGCGTTAATCGTGGTTTATATAATCAAAGTAGTAACTATGGTTATAGTAATTATTATAGCCAGGCAAACCTATCAGTACCTGATCAGCACATGAAAATTACTGGTGCATCATTAGGGTTTGGTAAACGTTTGAGATGGCCTGATGACTGGTTTCAATTATACACTGAGGTCAGTTACCAACACTATGATTTAAAGGATTGGAATTACTTTATTTTTAACGATGGCCAGTCTAATAATCTAAATTTTAAGGTGATATTGTCTCGTCGTTCAATTGATAATCCTATTTACACTCGTAGTGGTTCAGATTTTTCTGTTGGACTTGAGTTTACTCCACCATGGTCTAAATTCTCTGATAAAGATTGGTCAATGGTTACATCTTTAGAAGAAAAGTATCAGTTAATAGAATACCATAAGTGGACGTTTAAGGGAGCCGTGTTTAAACCTATCGATAATAGGGAGAAATTAGTTGTCATGGGTAAAATGGAAATGGGTTTTCTGGGTTATTACAATGAATACTTAAAATCACCTTTTGAAAAATTTGTACTAGGTGGAGATGGCATGGCGGGTTATAATATGTATGGAAGTCAAACTGTTGGTTTGCGTGGGTATAAGAATGGATCCTTGACAGCTGTAGATAAATATGGCTCTAGAGATGGTAATGTTTACGAAAAACTCACCTTAGAAGTGCGTTATCCCTTGACTTTAAATCCTTCTGCAACGGTTTTTGCATTAACGTTTCTTGAAGCAGGAAATTCGTGGAGTACCTTCGACCAATTTAATCCTTTTGAATTAAAGCGTTCGGCAGGGGTTGGTTTACGTATATTTTTACCCATGTTTGGTTTAATGGGCATTGACTGGGGGCATCGTTTTGATGATAGTGTTTACGGTAACGATGCTGGTGGTAATGAATTTCATTTCGTGATGGGTCAAAGTTTTTAATTCGTTTAATAGTAAATTGTTTAGTGATGAAGAATGTACTGTTTGTTATTTTGTTAGTAGTGGGTAACACTTTGTTTGCCCAGAAATATGCCTTTGTTGACTCGGAGTATATCTTAAAAAACATACCTGCTTACGAATCGGCTAATGATCAATTAAGTCAATTGTCTCAAAAATGGCAAGGCGAGATTGAAGCTAAATTTGCTGAAGTAGCCCAATTGTACACTAATTTTCAAACAGAAAATGTGTTCCTTTCTAATGAGATGAAGATTAAAAGAGAAAAGGAAATTGTGGATAAGGAAAAATCAGCTAAGCAATTACAAAAGACATACTTTGGTTCTGAAGGTGAGTTGTTTAAAAGACGTCAGTCCTTAATTGAACCCATACAAGATGATATCTTTAATGCCATTACTGATTTGGCAACTGAGAATAGTTACATCGCAGTATTTGATAAAGCTTCTGGAATGGGTATCATGTATGTGGAACCCAAAAGTGATATAAGTGATGCAGTACTCGAAAAGCTTGGGTACAAGACAAAATAATCGTTGTGAAATTGTATTTAAATTAGAACGTTTAAAAATGATAGATATGAATAAATTAGTTGCTTTGTTTTTAGGGCTATTGTTAAGTTGTACGGTCCTTTGGGGTCAAAGTCCAAAGTTTGGTCACATTAATACCAACGAGCTGATAACTGCCTTGCCTGCAATGAAAGAAGTTACTGCTAAATTGGAAGCTGAATTTAAACAAAAGGAAACTCAGCTTACCACTATGCAAGAAGATTTGCGCAAGCAGCAGTCTGACTATCAGGCAAATGCGTCTAAGCTAACTCCAGGTGAAAGGACTGCTAAAGAAAAGCAATTAGGTGAGATGGGACAGAAGGTTCAAAATTTTTATACTTTAGCACAAGAACAATTGAAGACTAAAGAACAAGAATTAAAGGCGCCTATTATCCAAAAAGTTCGTAAGGCCATTCAAGAAGTGGGTGATGAAAAAGGTTTTTTGTATATCTTTGAAATATCTAGTGGAGTGGCTATTTTTCACTCGGACAAAAGTGTTGATGTAACGCCTCTAGTGAAAACTAAATTGGGTGTAATTTAATTGTAGAATAACTTAACTGTAGAATATGAAATTTATAAAATTAGTACTTGTAATTGCGGCATTTGCTTTAGTAAGTAATGTAAGCGCTCAGGATTTGAAGTTTGGACATGTGGATGTTCAAAAGTTAGTAGCTTCGTTGCCTGAAAAAATTAAAGCAGATAAAGACCTTCAGTCGGAAGCTAAGAAGTTGCAAGATCAGTTAACGGTGATGCAAACCGATTTAGAAAAGAAATACAATGAGTATTTAGCTCAACGTGATAGTTTGCCTGAGCTAATTCGTAGTACAAAAGAGAAAGAAATTCAAGATTACGATCAACGCATGCAACAGTACAGTCAAATGGCTCAGCAATCGTTAAGTCAGAAAGAACAAAAATTGTTGCAGCCTATCATTGAAAAGGTGCAAAAAGCCATTGATGCTGTAGGTGTTGAACAAGGTGTTATTTACATCTTTGATATTAGCTCTCAAGTGGTGATTTATCATTCTGATAAAAGTATAGATTGTGCTCCTTTTGTTAAAACTAAGTTAGGAGTGCTTTAAAATTTAAGTTCAAAATATTACGAGGGTGGCTATTAGTCACCCTCTTTTAGTTATATTACACCTATGGAAAAACTCAAAGGTCCTATCGCAGTTTTTGATTCTGGTTATGGAGGATTAACGGTATTGGATAAAATACGAACCGTATTACCCGAGTATGATTACATTTATTTAGGTGATAATGCGCGTTCTCCTTACGGCACACGCTCCTTTGATGTGGTGTATGATTACACTTTGCAGGCGGTAGAAAAATTGTTTGCCATGGGGGCACATTTAGTTATTCTCGCCTGTAATACGGCCTCTGCTAAAGCCTTACGTAATATACAACAAAACGATTTACCTCGTATCGATGCTAATCGTAGAGTCTTGGGCGTTATTCGTCCTAGTGTGGAGGTGATAAACGAATTGAGCCACTCTAAGCATGTTGGCATCTTGGGGACTGTTGGTACGATACAATCAAATTCCTACCCATTAGAAATTAAAAAGCTATTTCCTCAAATGATTGTTACTCAAGAGGCTTGTCCTATGTGGGTGCCTTTGGTTGAGAATAATGAGTTTAGAAACGATGGAGCTGATTTCTTTGTTAAACAACATATAGATCAGTTGTTAGAGGCTGATCCTATGGTAGATACTGTGATTTTAGGATGCACCCACTATCCATTGTTGTTACCTAAAATAAAAAAGCATCTTCCTGATAACATTAAAGTGGTAGAGCAGGGTGAAATAGTGGCTCTTAGTCTACAGCATTATTTAACTCGTCATCCTGAGATGGATGATAAGTGCACAAAAAATGGTTCGGTCAGGTTTTTCACTACCGAAAGTGTCGAGAAATTTAAACAAACTGCTGAAGTGTTTTTTAAAGGTGCTCTGCATGTAGAGCACCTTGTATTATAGTTTATTCTTCTTCTTTATACCAACCCGCATACATCAGGTAATTGTTAGCAATTTTCTGAACCATTTCTCGCGATTGCTCTGGTTCGATGTCTTTCACTTTCTTAGCAGGCACACCTGCATATACACTGTTTGGCTCTACAATAGTACCTGTGAGTATAAGTGAATTAGCTGCTATAATTGAGTTACTGCCTATTACTGCATGGTCTAGAATGGTTGCTCCAATACCGACCAACACATTATCTTCAATTTTTGCACCGTGAATGGTTACATTATGTCCAATAGATACATTGTTTCCAATTTCAACTGTCGATTTCTGATACAGTGTGTGTAATACCGACCCGTCTTGAATATTTACTTTATTACCTATACGGATAGAATTTACATCTCCTCTTAAAACGGCATTAAACCAAATGCTGCAATCGTCTCCCATTATTACGTCACCCAATATTGTTGCATTTTCGGCCAAATAGGTGTTGTTACCAAATTTAGGTGTAAAACCTCTTACTGTTTTAATTAGTGCCATATTGTTATGTCTTATTTGCTGTAAACTGCAAAAATACAAAGGCTTTTTTTAGAAAGAAACCTATTGGTCAATAATATTATTTTATATTTATTATCAATAAGGTTGGATTAACTTTTATTGTTTTGTTTAATTCTATACTCTTCTTGCGATTTTACATTAGTCAATTTAATTTGATATTCATATATTTACAAGCTCTCAAAAGCTTTATGGCAATTACTCTCTGTAATCTATAGTATTTGATAAGTGATAATGAATTAAAAATTAAGTGTAAAAGATAGCGATATAGAAATGAGTTTAAAAACAAAAGTTATTGATAAGGATAATGTTGTCGTTCGATTCTCTGGTGATTCTGGAGATGGCATGCAGTTAACAGGCACTCTGTTTTCACAAACCACAGCAATTTATGGCAATGATATTTCTACGTTCCCAGATTATCCATCCGAGATTAGAGCTCCGCAAGGTACCATTAGTGGGGTTTCTGGTTTTCAAGTTCATTTTGGGAAAAAAGAGGTTTTCACACCAGGCGATTATTGTGATGTTTTAGTGGCAATGAACCCTGCCGCTTTAAAGGCCAATTCTAAGTGGATGAAACCCGGTGGTACTATTATTATAGATATCGATGCTTTTGATGAAAAAAATTTGCTTAAGGCTGGATATAAAACGGATGATCCCATTTCTGAAGATTTATTAAATGATTTTCATATTGTTAGAGCTCCAATTACCAGCCTTACTAAGGAAAGTCTTAAAGATATTGGTCTGGATAATAAGAGTATACTTCGTAGTAAGAATATGTTGGCTTTAGGTCTTGTGTATTGGATGTTTGATAGGCCATTGATTCATACTCAACATTATATCAACAAAAAATTTAAGAAAAACAAAATCATCGTTGAAGCTAATTTAAAGGTTTTAGAAGATGGCTATAATTATGGAGGGAACATTCAAGCCATCACGCCTTCGTACCTGGTCCTGCCTGCCTCTATTCCTAAGGGTAAGTATCGTAATTTAGGTGGAAATACTGCTGTTGCTTGGGGATTAATTGCAGCCTCACAAAAAAGTGGTTTAGAGTTGTTTTTGGGTTCTTATCCTATAACACCAGCCACTGAAATACTTCAAGAATTAAGTGCGCGTAAAGATTTGGGGGTTAAAGTGTTTCAAGCCGAAGACGAAATTGCTGGTATTTGCACTGCCCTTGGAGCTAGTTTTGCTGGCGACTTAGCCGTAACAACCACATCAGGACCTGGTCTAGCTTTAAAAGGCGAAGCTATCGGTTTGGCGGTGATGGCAGAATTGCCCATTGTTATTGTCAATGTTCAACGTGGTGGGCCATCTACTGGTTTGCCTACCAAAACAGAGCAGTCTGATTTAATGCAAGCTTTATTTGGTCGTAATGGAGAAAGTCCTGCTGTTGTAGTGGCAGCTAGTACGCCCACTAATTGTTTTGATTACGCTTTCTATGCAGCTAAAATAGCAGTGGAGCATATGACTCCAGTTATTCTTCTTACGGATGGATTTTTAGCAAATGGCACTCAACCTTGGCTCATTCCAGATTTGAATAACTGGCCACAAATTGTTGTTCCGGTAGCTGATTCAAAAACAAAAGATTGGCATCCTTATTTGCGTGATGCAGAAAAACTAGCCCGTACATGGGCTATTCCTGGCACACCTAATCTACAACATCGTTTGGGAGGTCTAGAGAAAAGTTATTCGAGTGGTGCTATTTCTCACGATGCGGCCAATCATCAACTGATGTGTGAAACACGTAAAGAAAAGGTGCAGCGTGTGGCGAATTACATACCCGATTTAGAATTAATGGGTGATGTAAATGCTGAGCTTCTTGTGGTGGGATGGGGTGGTACCTACGGACATTTGTACACCGCCTTAGACGAATTGGCTACAGAAGGGATAAGCATAGCGTTGGCTCACTTTAATTACATTAATCCATTACCAAAAAACAGTTATCAGCTTCTTAAAAATTACGAGAAAATTGTGGTTTGTGAGTTAAATCTTGGTCAATTTGCTGATTATTTACGCATGCAATTTCCAGACGTAAATACCACAAGATACAATAAGGTACAAGGAGCTCCTTTTACCGTAGAAGAGTTAAAGACGCATTTTAAATCATTATTAGCCAAATAGTACGATGACAGATTTTAAAGAACTAACATACGTCGATTTTAAAAGTGACCAACTTGTAAAATGGTGCCCAGGTTGTGGCGATCATGCCATTTTAAATTCGGTGCAAAAAGCGATGGCCGACTTAGGTTATAAAAAGGAAGATGTAGCTGTGATCTCCGGAATCGGTTGTTCTTCTCGTTTTCCTTATTATATGGATACTTATGGTTTTCATACCATCCACGGACGAGGTGCTGCTATTGCTTCGGGTGTAAAAGTTGCCAATCCTAAGTTAAGCGTTTGGCATATCACTGGTGATGGCGATGCGTTAGCCATTGGCGGCAATCACTTTATTCATGCGGTAAGACGTAATATTGATATGAATGTGATCTTATTCAACAATCAAATTTACGGCCTTACAAAAGGACAGTATTCGCCCACTTCTAAGCGTGGTTTTGTGTCTAAGACATCCCCTTTTGGTACGGTAGAATCCCCTTTTAGACCCGCTGAATTATGTATGGGAGCAAGAGGTCATTTTTTTGCTCGCTGTATTGATAATGATTTAAAACATCAAGTAGTGGTAATGAAAGATGCAGCTGCCCATAAAGGTACATCTGTGGTGGAGGTGTTGCAAAATTGCGTGATATTTAATGATAAAACACATGAAGCTGTAACTGCAAAGGCCTTTAGAGCTGATAGAACCATTTATCTAGAACAAGGTAAACCGATGGTTTTTGGCACTGATAGTAATAAGGGACTTCGCTTGAATGGTTTGGCTTTAGAAGTAGTGACCATCGGAGAAAATGGAATTACAGAAAAAGACCTTTTGGTTCACGATGCAACTTGTAGTAATACGGCCTTACATCTTATGTTGGCCGAAATGGAATACCCTAATTTCCCAGTTGCATTAGGTGTAATAAGGGCCGTTGAAGCTCCGGTCTACGATCAAGCTTTAGCTCAACAAATTGTAGACGTGCAAGAACAAGCAAAGATTAAATCGTTTAACGATTTAGTTATGAGTGGAGATGTCTGGGATGTGGAATAGATTGTGTATTACAATTCTATTCATGAGTGTTAATGGGATGAATAATAAAATATTTTTTTGGCACCCCATTAAAATCAGTGCTTTTTCTTTGATTTCATCAAAAAAAATTAAATATTTGTAGCACAATTCGTATAGACATGATTTTAGCAGCGAAAAATAACGGTTGGTGGCCTAACGATTTTCTTTCAATAGGGAAATAAGCCATAGCTGTATACTATATTATACCAATGAGGCTTGCCATTTCCCGGCAAGCCTCATTTTTTTATCACATTATTTGAAAATTACTAACCATGAAAACAATAAAAATAGATTGCAAAGCAACGCCTGTTCCGGCTAACATAGCAGATGTTACAACTCCGGTTAGTCTTTATTTAAAACTGCGCGATGCGTATCCGAATACCATTTTGCTTGAGAGTAGCGATTATCATGGCAATAGCAATTCCATGTCGTTTATTTGTTTTAATCCTATTTTTGAGTTCATCGCTGACAAAGGGTTTGTGAAACAAGGAGAGGCGCATAAAAAAATGGATGTTGTTAAAATCGATAAGGATCATCAAGTGCCTGAGTTACTCAACATATTTATCAAAAGTTTTGAGCTTAATAACGCATCTTGTCCAGTGAAGATTAACGGTTTATTTGGGTATTCTACCTTTGATGCGGTTCAGTATTTTGATACCATCACATTAAAAGCGCCAAAGATTGACGACTATTCAATTCCTGAATTGAGGTATTCGTTTTTTAAATACATCATTGTCTTTAATCATTTTACCAATCAAATGTCGCTGGTTGAAAACTTGCAAGAAGATGAATTATCTACGGCAACTAGCTTAATCGATATGTTGTATAATCGTGTTATACCTACTTTTAAATTTGGTGTGGCTGGCGAAGAGGTGTCTAATCTTACGGATGAGCAATATATGAAGATGGTGACCAAAGGTAAGGAGCATTGTTTTAGAGGTGATGTGTTCCAGATTGTACTGTCGCGTCAGTTTAAACGTGCATTTACAGGTGACGAGTTTAATGTGTATAGAGCGCTTCGTAATATCAACCCATCGCCATATTTGTTTTATTTCGATTATGGAAGTTATAAGTTATTTGGATCATCACCAGAGGCTCAATTGATTATTGCCAAAGGCGAAGCGACCATCAACCCAATTGCAGGTACTTTTAAACGTACAGGTGATGATATTAAGGATAAAGCTTTGGCTGAAGAGTTAAGCCAAGACCCAAAAGAAAATGCAGAACACGTGATGCTCGTCGATCTGGCAAGAAACGATTTAAGTCGCAATTGTCGCAAAGTAAAAGTGAATACGTATAAAGAAGTTCAATACTATTCACATGTATTACATTTGGTATCTGATGTGAGTGGAACTTTAAAAGAAGGGTCTATTCCATCGCGAATTATGGCCGACACGTTCCCAGCAGGAACCTTGTCTGGAGCTCCTAAATTTAAAGCAATACAACTGATTGATAGCATCGAGAATCAAAGTCGTAGTTATTATGGTGGATGTATTGGGAATATTGGCCTTGATGGTAGTTTCAATCAAGCCATCATGATTCGTTCGTTCTTAAGTAAAAACAATACTTTATATTGCCAAGCTGGTGCTGGCGTAGTTAGTCAGTCTAAAGAAGAGAATGAGTTGGCTGAAGTAAATAATAAGTTAGGCGCTCTGAAAAAAGCCATTGAATTGGCAAAGGAGTTTTAACGGTATACCTTGTTTAATCGATGATGCATCAAGCCTGAGTTTTAGGTCTTGAAGTTGATACTCAATACTGAAAAAGATGAAAATATTAGTTCTGGATAATTACGATTCGTTTACCTACAATCTGGTTCATTACATAGAAGAGATTTTGGGAGAGGATGTAGATGTGTTTCGAAATGATGAAATATCAATCGAGGCCGTAGGTAAATACGATAAGATATTATTGTCACCTGGTCCTGGTGTACCTGACGAAGCAGGCATCTTAAAAGAGGTGATTAAAACCTATGGGGGTAAAATAAGTATTTTTGGCGTTTGTCTGGGGTGTCAAGCCATATCTGAAGTGTATGGTGGGAGTATTCGTAACCTCAATAAAGTATACCATGGCGTCGCTACTCCTATCGTTGTGAGCTCGCGTGATGAGTATTTGTTTAATGACATGCCCGACGTGTTTATGGCTGGCCGATACCATAGTTGGGTGGTTAATGAGGAAGATTTACCTGCTGACCTAATCATTACCTCACGTGATGAAGAAGGACAAGTGATGGGTTTGATGCATAAAACGCACGATGTGCATGGTGTGCAGTTTCATCCCGAATCGGTTCTTACCGAAAACGGGAAACAAATTATCCGTAATTGGTTAGCTCAATAAATGTTAGTGGTGTAAGGTGCATTCTTCTAAAACCATAGTTTGGGAAGATGTATTGTTATTCTTAAAAACACATCCTTGTGATGGTTTTATTTGAAAGAATACGATTCGATATACTGTTAAAATTTCATGGTGTATTATCTTTGTGACCTTGCTTGCATCAAAATCAAGCAATACTAAGTTTTTAAATCAGATTGAATGATAAAAAATATATTAAAAGACCTATTCGAGCATAAAACATTGTCGCGCGAAAAAGCCTGTGAAGTGTTGAAAGACATAGCAAAGGAAACGTATAACAAATCGGAGATGGTCGCTTTTTTTACCGTCTTTATGATGCGCCCAGTTACAGTGGACGAATTGGCTGGTTTTAGAGATGCTCTTTTAGAGTTGTGTGTACGCATCGATCTGTCTGAATATAGAACCATCGACATGTGTGGTACTGGTGGTGATGGAAAAAATACGTTTAATATTTCAACGTTAGCTTCTTTGGTTGTGGCAGGTGCTGGCGCAAAGGTATCTAAACATGGTAATTACGGTGTGTCATCATCTTGTGGCTCATCCAACGTTATGGAGTATTTAGGGTATAAGTTCACCAATGATGAGCAAGTATTGAAAAAGCAGCTTCAAACTGCCAATATCTGTTTTTTACATGCTCCTTTATTTCATCCTGCCATGAAGGCTGTGGCTCCAATACGTAAGGAGCTAGGTTTGAAAACATTTTTTAATATGTTAGGCCCCATGGTAAATCCATCTTTTCCTCAACATCAGTTGGTTGGAGTGTTTAGTTTGGAGTTAGCTCGTTTGTATCAATACATCTATCAAGATTCTAATAAATCATATACCATTGTGCATTCGATGGATGGTTATGATGAGATTTCATTGACTGGAGATTTTAAAGCAATCAACAACCTGGGTGAGCAAATTTACTCACCACAAGATTATAATATGGGTGTTATAACGCCCGAATCTATTTTTGGTGGTGACACTGTCCCAGAAGCTGCCGATATATTTAAAACGGTTTTAAACGGTAAAGGCACAGAAGCTCAAAACAATGTAGTAATTGCTAATGCAACTTTGGCTTTAGAATGTTACTTTCCAGATAAAACACGAGCCCAGAATTTAGAAGCAGCTAAGTCTTCGTTGCTTGATGGTAAGGCAGCTGAGGTATTGGCGAAGTTAATTTCGTAATTGTATAAGATGACTATTTTAGATAAAATTATTGCGCGCAAGCATCAAGAGATAGAGGAGTCCAAAAGGGTTATGCCTGTGGAGGACCTAATGGCCATGGAAGCGTTTAAAAAAGAGGTACCTTCTCTAAGTGCTTATTTGGCCGACCCATCAAAATCTGGCATCATAGCCGAACATAAACGTCAGTCGCCCTCAAAAGGAATTATTAACAATAAAGTAACGGTTCAAGAGGTGGTGACGGGTTACGAAAAGGCAGGAGCTTCAGCTTTGTCTGTTCTTACCGATAAAGATTTTTTTGGAGGTAGTAATGAGGATTTAGTAGCCGCACGTGCCGTAACCACCATACCTATCTTACGTAAAGATTTTATTATTTCGCCGTATCAAATTTACGAAGCAAAGGCTATTGGGGCCAGTGCTATCTTACTAATTGCTGCGGTGCTTGACGATAGGCAAGCTTTTGGTTTGGGTTATATAGCTCATCAATTAGGCTTAGAAGTGTTGATGGAGTTGCACGACGAGAGTGAGTTATCGCGTATTAACGAACACGTTGATGTGGTGGGCATCAATAATCGAAATCTTAAAACATTTGAGGTGAGTTTAGAAAAATCCATCGAGCTGGCTAAAAAACTACCTGCCGACAGATTAAAAATATCGGAGAGTGGCATTCATTCTGCTCAAGATGTGTTTTTCCTTCGAGAAAATGGTTTTCAAGGGTTTTTGATTGGCGAGAGTTTTATGAAAACGGAGAACCCCGGTCAGGCGTGTATCGATTTTTGTCAGCAAATCAAACGATAAGTATGAAAAAGACTCCTCAAATAAAAGTGTGCGGCATGCGTGATGCATCTAATATACAGCACTTGGTGGAGTTAAAACCTAATTATATTGGTTTTATATTTTATGCTAAGTCGCCTCGTTATGTGGTAGATTGGTTAGAAACTAAAATCACCAAATCCATTCCAACAAACATCAAAAAAGTAGGTGTTTTTGTAAATGCCCCTTTGGAGGATATTAAACAACACATTCTTAACTTTGGTCTTGATATGGCGCAGCTCCATGGTGCTGAAACACCTGAGTTCTGTGCGCAAGTTAAGACTCTTGGTGTTGAGGTCATCAAAGCATTTCAAGTGAAAGAGGTGTTTGATTTTTCTGTGTTAGATGCGTATCAAACCTGTTGTGATTATTTTTTGTTTGATACAGCCTCCCCAGCCTATGGTGGGAGTGGACATAAATTTTCGTGGGATATACTCAAAGCATACGATAATGTAAAACCAATCTTTCTTAGTGGAGGTATTGGGGTTGATGATGCTTCAGAACTGGAGAAACTATCATGGCTAAATATTAAAGCAATAGATATAAATAGCAAGTTTGAAATAGAACCTGCCTTAAAAAATATAGACGAATTAAAGCGTTTTATCTCCTCTGTCAGGGGTGAGTAAAAGCTGCCTACTGATTAATAGACGACTATGGCAAATACTTATAATTACCACGCCGATGAGAATGGGATGTATGGCGAATTTGGAGGAGCTTACGTTCCTGAAATGCTTTATCCTAATGTGGAGAATTTAAAAAAAGTTTATCTAGGCATTATTGAGTCGGATGAATTTCAACAAGAATACAAAGCCTTACTAAAAGATTATGTAGGGCGTCCATCTCCTTTGTATCTAGCAAAGCGACTTTCGGAAAAGTATAATACCAATGTTTATCTTAAGCGTGAAGACTTAAATCATACAGGGGCTCATAAAATAAATAATACTGTAGGCCAGATTTTAGTTGCTAAGAAGCTTGGTAAAAAACGCATTATTGCTGAAACAGGCGCGGGTCAACATGGCGTTGCTACCGCTACGGTATGTGCTTTAATGGGCTTAGAGTGTATTGTGTATATGGGTGAGTTAGATGTGCAACGTCAAGCGCCTAATGTGGCTCGCATGCGCATGTTAGGTGCTACTGTAGTACCTGCTATGTCGGGCAACAGGACGCTTAAAGATGCAACTAATGAGGCTCTTCGCGATTGGATTTGTAATCCTGAAGATACGTTTTATCTGATTGGTTCTGTGGTTGGGCCACATCCTTACCCAGATATGGTGGCGCGTTTGCAGGCTATTATTAGTGAGGAAATTAAATGGCAGATTAAAGAACAAACAGAAAAGGACTATCCTGATTATGTAGTGGCTTGTGTTGGCGGTGGTAGTAATGCAGCGGGTTCGTTTTTTCACTTTTTAGATGATGACCGTGTGAAATTAGTGGCTGTGGAAGCATCTGGTTTAGGTATCGACTCTGGTGAAACGGCAGCTACTATTGCTATTGGTTCCAAAGGAATTATTCATGGTAGTAAAACGTTTTTGATGCAAACCGATGATGGCCAGATTGTGGAACCTTACTCTATTTCAGCAGGATTGGATTATCCTGGTATCGGTCCTCAACATGCCAATTTATTTCAAACTGGTAGAGCCCAATTTTTATCAGCCACCGATGACGATGCCTTAGAGTTTGTGATGGAGTTGACGCGTTTAGAGGGTATTATCCCCGCTTTAGAATCGGCTCATGCTATGGTAGCTCTTAAAAAAATGACATTCAAAAAGGATGATGCCGTTGTAATCACTCTTTCTGGGCGTGGCGATAAGGACATGGAAACTTACATGAATCGATTTAACCTTTAGGTCATTACTCAAAACAGTTGTGTTTGATTAAAAACAAAAGCAATGAACAAATTAAAAGAACTCTTCCTGTCGAAGAAAAATATATTATCCATTTATTATACTGCTGGTTATCCCAATTTGGGGGATACAGTACCCGTTTTAGATGCATTGCAGTCTGGTGGTGCCGACCTCGTTGAAATTGGTATGCCGTTTTCGGATCCTTTGGCCGATGGACAGACCATTCAGCTAAGCAGCCACAAAGCATTGGAAAATGGAATGAGTATTAAACTGTTGTTTGAACAATTGGCTGATATGCGTAAAACCATTGATTTGCCTGTTGTTTTAATGGGTTATTTTAATCCGGTATTTCATTTCGGGGTGGAGAAGTTCCTTGCTAAATGTAAAGAAGTTGGGGTTGATGGGGTGATTATTCCAGATCTTCCGTTTGATGAGTATTGTACTAGTTATAAACCGATGTTTGAAGCTTATAAAATCTCAAACATCTTCCTTATTACCCCACAAACAAGTGATGAACGCATTCGTTTGATTGATAAGAATAGCACTGGTTTTATTTATATGGTGTCTTCTGCCTCTGTAACAGGAGCTAAAGCAAATGTGTCAGACCAGCAAGTTGATTATTTTAAACGTGTGGAGCGCTTAAATCTTAAAAACCCTCGCCTTATTGGTTTTGGTATTGGAAATCACGATACGTTTATCAAAGCTTGTGATAACGCTCACGGTGCCATTATTGGTAGTGCTTTTGTAAATCTATTAACTCAAGAAGGTGCGTCTAAAGAAAAAATAGGTACTTTTCTTAAAGATGTGAGAGCTTAGAAACGTGGTGTAAATAATTAACCTAAAATAATACTAAATTTGCCCTTTAATACTTTATCAATGAGAAATAGAGCCATCATACGTATTCAATGTCCAGATCAACCTGGTATTGTAGCCAAAGTAACCGATTTTATACATCGCAATAATGGTAACGTTTTAGACTTAGACCAGCACACTGACGCAGGTGAAAAACGTTTTTTTATGCGTGTAGTGTGGGATTTGACAGATTTTACAATTCCTCGCGATCATATATCAACAGTTTTTCAAATCGAACTGGCTACGCCAATGAAGATGGAGTGGTCGTTGGATTTTTCTGATAAAAAACTTCGCATGGCTATTTTCGTGTCTCGTTCATCACATTGTTTATTCGATTTGTTAGCGCGTCACATGGAAGGTGAGTTAGATGTGGAAATACCATTGATTATTGGTAATCATGTTGATTTGGAGCAGATTGTACAAAAGTTTGATATTCCATTTTATTACTTCCCTATCAACAAAGATAATAAGGCTGAACAGGAAGAAAAAGAATTTAAACTGCTTGAAGAACATGGTGTTGACTTTGTTGTTCTAGCACGTTACATGCAAATACTTTCATCAAACTTTACAGAAAAGTACCCTAATAGGGTTATTAATATTCACCATAGTTTCTTGCCTGCTTTTGCTGGTGCTAAGCCTTATCATGCTGCACATTCACGCGGTGTGAAGATTATTGGTGCTACAGGTCATTATGTGACTTCGGAGTTGGATGAAGGGCCTATCATCTTCCAAGATGTTAATCACATCACTCATCACGATTCTATTGAAAGTCTGGTTCAAAAAGGTAAGGATGTTGAAAAAATCGTCCTTTCACGTGCTGTTAAAGCCCACGTTGATCGCAAAACATTAGTATATAAGAACAAGACTATTATATTTAATTAGTTCTTTAGTGC
>QKIO01000058.1 GCA_003251015.1 Bacteroidales bacterium | reverse complement strand
GCCTGTGGCAGCGCCTGTTTCATCTAGTTTCAATCGTGTAGCTGTATTTACAAGTACCGTATGATTTTCTACCGTATTTTTAAATGCACTTAGATTAAAATAAGTGTGATTGGTTAACGAAAGAGGTGTTGGTTTATCTGTGGTGGCTAAGTAGTTAATAACTATTTCGTTATTGTTATTTAACTCAAAAGAAACAGCTGCTTCCACATTTCCAGGATAACCCTCTTCCATGTCTTTGCTTTTTAGCGAAAGAACCAGTTTTTTAGTTCCGTTGGTTTCTGTGATTTGTGCGCTCCAAACTTGTTTATCAAAACCTACTGTTCCGCCATGTAGATTGTTGGCTCCGCAATTTGTTGCTAGTTGATACTCTTTGCCATTAAGGGTGAATTTAGCATCTTTAATCTGAGAAGAATAACGACCTACAGTACATCCGTAATATGGAGAGTTGCCTACGTAGGCTTCAGAAAAATAACCATCAAATTGGTCAAATCCACAAGCGATGTTAACAGTTTCCTTGTTTTTGTTTGGAATAGAGATCGTTGTAATGGTAGCTCCATAAGTCATGATTTTAACAACCATGCCATTGTCATTACTTAAGGTATAAAGATCTACATCTTTTCCTTGATGTTGACCAAACACTTTTTTTTCAATGTTCATTCTGTTGGATTTTATTGAATTAGTTAATTACGAATTGCTATAAAAATAAATGAGCACCAAGATAACATTTTATATGTGATCTTGATGCTCATTAGAAATCATTTTTGAGTTCGACTATTTCTCTTCGTACTGATTTAATAAATCCCAACGAAACTCAACCCCAACACCAGGAGTGTTAGGAGCTACAGCTCTGTGGTTCTCAACTACTAACGGACGAGTTGTGTATTCATCAATAGGGAAGCTGTGTACTTCGATCCATCCTGCATTTGGTTGAGAAGATACTAAACTAACATGTAGTTCTTGCATTCCGTGCGAACAAACAGGGATGTTGTGTTGAGCTGCTAATTTTGCAGCTTTTAACCAGCCACTCACACCACCAGTATTAGATGCATCAGGTTGAATAAACGATAGTTTTGCATCAGCCATCGCATATTCGAATTCGTGATAGGTATGTAAGTTTTCTCCCATCGCTAACGGCATGCCTGTAGCGTCTGCAATCTTACCAAATCCTTTGTAATCATCTGGAATAGTTGGTTCTTCAAACCAATAGATATTGTATTGTTTAGCGCGATTGGCACATTCGATTGCTTTTTCAACACTCATAGAGTAGTTCGCATCAATCATAAATGTAACATCTGGACCGATAAATTCACGAACAGCTGCAATACGTTCAATGTCTTCATCTAAGTTTTCGCGTCCTATTTTAATTTTTACAGCATTGTAACCTTTTTCTAAATAACCTTTGATGTTATTTAAAAGTTTAGGCAATGGAAATTGAAGGTCAATGCCTCCACAGTATGCTTTACACGTATTATCTGTTCCTCCAGCTACTTTCCATAGTGGTTGGCCGGCTTTCTTACAACGAATGTCCCAAAGTGCGATATCTACGGCAGAAATTGCGAAAGATGCGATACCACCACGACCTACATAATGTACATGCCATTCAAGAAAATCATAAATATGCTCTACATCATCGCCATCTTGCCCGATTAACGCTGGCGTAAAATCATAATCAATCATCGCCTTAATTGCGTGCCCACCTTTACCACCTGTGTAAGTGTATCCAGTACCTTGGCTACCATCCTCTAAAGTAACGGTTGCTGTTACTAATTCGAAATGAAAGTGATCACCATGTTTGGCGTCAGAAAGTACCTCAGCCAAAGGTACTTTGAAAAGTCTTACATCTATTTGTTTAATTTTACTGCTCATAGTATCTAAAAAAAATGCCGTTTAATAATTTTTACATATTAAACGGCAAATATAGAATATTTATAACTTATTTATGCTTTAAAACGCACGTAAAAAGTTTTCTTTTCAAGGTATTGTTCAAACCCGTATTTACCATCTTCACCACCAGTGCCACTCATCTTATAGCCGTTGTGAAATCCTTGAACTGATTCGCCATGACCTCTATTGATGTAGATTTCACCAAATTCTAATTCTTGATTACAACGCATAATGCGGTTCATGTCATTGGTAAATACCATGGCTGCTAATCCAAATTCGCAGTCATTGGCATAAGCAATCACTTCATCAAATTCTTTGAATTTAATAACAGGTAAAATAGGACCAAAGGCTTCTTCGTGTACAATGGTCATTTTCTGTGTTACATTGGTTAGTACTGTAGGCATAAACCAATTTCCTTTTTCAAATTGAGCTCCTTCTGGACGTTGCCCGCCAAAAGCAAGGGTAGCACCTTCTTTAATACTGGTTTCAACCAGTTCGTGCATGTGTTTCAATTCACTTCTGTTTACTTTAGGGCCCATGTTTGAGCTTGGGTCAAATGGATCTCCTACTTTGTAGTTTTTTACTTGTGTCAAGAATTTCTCCATGAATACGTCGTAAATATCCTCATGAATATACATGCGTTCGTTGCAGGTACATACTTGGCCACAATTGTCAAAACGAGAATTTAAGGCCGCATCAACAGCCAAGTCTATGTCTGCATCTTCAAAAGCTATAAATGGTGCTTTACCGCCTAACTCAAGCTGAACGTGTGCTAAATTAGCTGAAGCAGCTCTAAAGATAGCTTGTCCTGCAGGGGTGCTACCAGTCATGGTTACCATGTTAGTTAAGTGATTTTTAACTAAGTATTCACCCATGGTTCTTCCTGGTCCGTTTATGATGTTTAAAACGCCTTTTGGAATACCTGCTTGAATGGCTAATTCAGCCAGCATAAAGGTAGAAAGTGGTGTTTCTGCAGTTGGTTTTACAATAATGGCATTTCCTGCAACTAATGCAGGTCCAATTTTACGTCCAGCTAAGGCAAATGGAAAATTCCATGCAGTGATTGCTACCACCACACCACGAGGCACTTTTTGTATCCATATTTGTTCATTTGGATTGTCAGAAGGGATAATGTCACCTTCAATGCGGCGAGCCCATTCGCAGGTGTATCTTATAAAATTAACCGCAGCGTCAACTTCAAATTGAGCTAAGGTAAACAGTTTACCTTGTTCTTTGGTAAGTACTGTTGCTATCGCCTCTCTATTTTTTGTAATTAAATCGGCAAATACGTACATAATATCCGCGCGTTGTTTTGCTGGATATTTAGCCCATTCTTTTTGTGCTTTACTTGCCGATTCTAATGCTTTTTGTGCATCTTCTTCATTACCGTCCGGAACCAGTCCAACCACTTCGTCGTTTGAAGGGTTTAGAACTTCTAAGAATTTACCATTTGATGGTGCTGTCCATTCACCGTTTATAAACTGCTTAAATTGTAATACGTCTTTGCTCATTCTATGATAGTTTTTATTTTTTTTATTATGCTGGTGATAACTTAACTCTTGTTCATCTTTTAGTGTTCGAAAGAGAAACAAAAACTGGTGTAAAAAGTTTTGTTGTTAAGATAGCTTTCTATGGTTTTATTTGTAATAATTGGGTTTAGTTGGTTTATGGGTTTGTAAATCAATTGTTAATCCTGTGTTGTTAAATTGTATTAAAAAGTTTGTAAGCTCTATTTCGACATGCAAATTAATGCATATCGCAAAAGTAATTCAATTATTTAATCTTTCGTTATAATACAAAAAAAAAGAAGTGGTATTGTTACAATACCACTTCTTTTATATTTATAGATCTTAACTAAGGCTTATGCCTGGCAGTTAAGTAAATATTTCATGCCTTCTGGGTTCGTGTCAATTTGCTCGAATAAACCTTGAATGTTAGTTAAAGGCTCTACAGCAGTAATCAAACGCTCAAAAGGTAACTCACCTTTAGTAATTAATTGGATAGATTGCTCATAGTCTTCACCTTCGTAAACACGAGCACCAAGTAATTCAAGTTCTTTCCAGAAGAATTTGAATAAGTTAATAGGTTTTGGTTGGCCATGAATAGCAACCATTACAATACGACCACGAATACCAGCAACCTCAGTCATAGTATCTAGAGCAGGCTGAACACCAGCAACTTCAAATACAACATCAGCTAATCTGTTTTCTGTTTTAGAGTTTACGTATTCTATTAAATCTGTTTTAGCAGGGTTCACAGCTAAAAATCCTAATTCTTCTGCTAATGCAATACGCTTAGGGTTTACTTCAGAAATAATAACTTGCGCACCAACACTTTTAGCAACCATAGCAACTAATAACCCAATTGGTCCACCACCTAATACAACCGCAGTTTCACCAGCTTTTAGACGGCCACGACGTACATCATGACAAGCAACAGATAGAGGTTCAATTAATGCAGCTAATTTAAGGTCTGTAGTAGCTGGTAATTTGTGTAATGTAAATGATGGTACATTCCAGTATTGTTGCATAGCACCTTGACTGTCGATACCGATGAATTTAAGCTCTTTGCAGATGTGGCTAAATCCTTTGTCCGAAGGTTTTTCTCCGCGGTTGTCCAGTGGACGAACGACTACTTTATCACCAATGCTAAAATTGCTTACGCCTTCACCTAGAGCATCAATCTCACCAGACATTTCATGACCAATGATTTGAGGAATCTTAACGCGTTGATCCATCATACCATGATAAATGTGTACATCAGTACCACATACACCACAATAAGCTACTTTGATACGCACTTCGCCAGCAGCAGGTGCTACAATTTCTGTTTCTTTTACAGAAAAGGTTTTGTTTCCTTCGTAAAATGTTGCTTTCATAAGTATTTCTATGTCTAAAAAAATGTTTCTTTTAATACAACGGACTATCCGTATTGTTCATTATTCGGGGTCAAATTTATGTAAAAGCTATAAATAAACAACCGTATTGCAACTTATAATTTAGTTTGTATTAGATAATAATTAAGTTTGTTCTATTCAATCTAAGTTAATGAGATTCAATCTTAAAAAGTGTTATTAAATTTTGCTTATCCGTATTTAGTCATAACCCTGTAATAGCTGCTATTACTAGTCTATCAAAGATGCGCTCGCCAAAATATCTACGGTTGAGTTTATACACGAATTCGTTTAAATAAAGTTGTAGGTATTTTCCTTTGATTTTATGA
>QKIO01000070.1 GCA_003251015.1 Bacteroidales bacterium | reverse complement strand
AACAGAAATCCAAGAATTACTAAAAAGTAGAATGTTTTAATCATCATCATTAGTTTTTTGATTTTAACATTGAAACGATGAGATGGTTTTTAAGTTACTATGTTTATGATATATTAACGTTATATTAAGTTTTTTTAAGGATGAGATGTTCTGCAAGGCGAGGGTTTTGATTTTTGAAAAGTGTATTGTTATGCCTTGAAATCCTTCAATTAGGCTTTGTATAGCCCTCTGTAAACTCGATAATTTAAAGCTACTTGCTAGATTTATTTGTTTTTTTTATCCAATCATGATGTGTTTATAAGTAGTTATCTCCAACCACCACCTAAGGCTTGATATAACCCAATAATAGTATTGAATCTATTCTGCTGAGCTATAGTTAATTCTATGTTTGCCTGAAGTAAGTTTTCTTGCATAGTTAAGATTTCTAGGTAGTTAGCTCTTCCTGTTTTAAATAATTCAATTGATGAAGAAATGGACTGGTTGAGTAATGTTACTTCTTGGCTTTTTAGATTTAAAATCTCGGTGTTGTATTTTAATCCAGATAATTGATTTCGCACCTCTGTAAAGCCATTCAGTATGGTTTTTTCGTAATGACAAAGCGCCTCTATTTGATAGGCTTTAGAAGTGCTAAAAGCAGTTCTTATTGCATTGTGATTTAGGAGTGGAGCTGTTAATCCACCTAATAAATTAAAGGCCAATGATTCTGGCAAAGTAATTAATGAAGGGTTAAAGGCCTCATAACCTATAGAGCCTGTTATGTTAAGTGTTGGTAAGAAGGATGCTTTTGCTGATTTTAGATTAGCATTGGCTGCAATGACCTCAAATTCGGCCTGTCTAATATCTGGTCTGTTTTCAAGTAAATAACTAGGTATCCCATGGTTTAATAGTTGAGTTGTGTCTGCTTTAAAGGCATTTTCCTGTCGTCTTATAGGTTGTGGGAAGCGGCCTAATAGTAAGTTAAGATTATTCTCACATTGTTCAATACTCTGTAAAGTTTCTATTCTTAATTTTTTTGAGTTAAGAATTTGCGCTTCAAACTGCTTTACGCCTAAGATATTTGCTCTTCCTGCTTGTTTTTGAATAAGAACAATTGTTAAGGCGCTGTCTTGTAGCATAATGGAGTTATCAATAATACTTAGCTGTTTATCTAGCGAAAGTAGTTGATAATAGTTGGTTGCAATGCTGGCAACAAGGTTGGTGGTTGCGAAGTGATGACCCTCGTTACTAGATAGATAGTTTGCTGCAGCTGCTTTTTTCTGGTTGCGCAAACGACCCCAAGTATCCAACTCCCAACTACTTTGTAATCCAAAATTATAATTAGCTACTATGTTTGGAATGGTTTGATTGTTATAAATAACCGTTCCATTATTACCAGCCCAAGTTGGTGTGTATTGTCCACTTTTATTTTTCCCTGAATTTACATTAAGTCCTAACGATGGAATAAGTGATCCCTTAGCTTGTTTTAAGTTGGCATGTGCTATTTCAACTTGTTGTTGCGTAATCTTCAGATCTAGGTTGTTTTTTAAAGCTGTGTCTATTAAGGCAATCAAACTAGGGTCGTTGAAAAAATCTTTCCATGATAGTTGAGCTATGGAGCTCGTATCCTTTGTCTGACCAAATGAAGATGGCAGGGTAAGATGTGTTTGTGTATCGATGTTTTTGGTGCTGTTACAACTGCTTAATATCCAAGTTATAGATAATATTAATGCTAATTGTAAGCTATGTCTTGTTTTCATATTATTTTATTTAGAATAGAGGTTTGATACCTATGTTAGTATCAAACACCCTATTTTTAAGAGAATATTTAAATCAACATTAAAATTCTTCCGTTAATGCTACTTCTTCTTTTCGATGCTTGTTACTTATTTTTAACGCCCAAGTAGCAAAAACTACATATAAACCAGGAATTACTAATAAGCCAAATATGGTTCCAAATAACATACCTCCAGCGGCAGCCGCACCAATGGTTCGATTGCTAACAGCGCCAGCACCAGTTTTAAACAATAGTGGTATCATACCAGCCACAAATGCCATTGAGGTCATTAGAATAGGACGTAATCTTAATTTTGCCCCTTCTATAGCAGCCTCCGTGGGTGTTTTGCCTTCTCGCTGTTTCATGGTTGCAAATTCAATAATTAAGATGGCATTTTTACCTAAAAGACCAATCAACATCACCATGGCAATTTGTGCATAGATATTGTTTTCTAATCCCATTGTGTAAAGGAGTAAAAAGGCTCCAAAAATGCCTGTTGGTAATGATAGTATCACAGGAAATGGCAATAGAAAACTCTCGTATTGGGCTGATAGTAAGAGGTAAACAAAAAGCAGGCAGATGATGAAGATAATGATAGCTCCATTTCCAACGCTTACTTCGTCTCGCGAGATACCTGCCCAGTCTATCTCATACCCCTTAGGTAATTTTGTTTTTGCGGTTTCTAAAATTGCGTTAATGGCACTTCCACTACTATATCCTTTTGCCGCATCGCCACTAATTTCGGCCGAGGGGTAAAGGTTAAAGTGAGTTATGTCATCCATTCCATACACATGTTCGATGGAAGCAAAAGCTGAATATGGAATCATTTCTCCTTTGTCGTTTTTTACATATAGTTTTAACACGTCCTCTGGTTTATTTCTAAACTCAGGGGATGCCTGTACCATTACTCTATATACTTGTCCATATTTAATAAAATCAGTCGCATAATCACTACCCAAAAGAGTTTGGAGTGTACTCATGGCCTTATCAACCGTAATACCTTTTTGTATGGCTTTATCCAAATCAACATGTAGTAGGTATTGTGGAAAAGTAGCGTCAAAAATGGTGTAGGCCTCAGTAACCTCTGGTCGTTTACTTAGCTGAGCTACAAACTCGTTGGTTACTTCACCCAATTTTTTATAATCACCACTTCCTGTTTGATCTAATAAGCGAAGTTCAAATCCACTAGCATTGCCATAACCAGGAATTGCTGGTGGTGGAAAATATTCTAATCGAGCATCCTTGATAACTTTAGCTTTTTCTTTAATTTCATCCATCACTTGATCGGTCGTTTGCTTACGATCCTCCCAGTTTTTTAAATTGATGAGGCACGATGCATAATTACCCCCTTCACCATCAGTAAGAATATTATTACCAGCATTTGAAGATACTGATTCTATAGCATCTACATTTTGACATAATTTATTTACCTGATTAACAACCTGTTTTGTGCGCTCTAGCGATGAGCCCGGAGGTGTTGAAATGGTTATGTAAAAAGTACCTTGATCTTCGTTTGGTATAAACCCTGACAGTAATTGTGTGTTTAACAAGCCTATAGCTAAACAGAAAATTAGAATTACACCAAAAGTTACCGATTTTCGATTGATAATTAAGTTAAGTGTTTTTTGGTATTTGATTTCAATGCCTTCATACCAATGATTAAATCCTCTAAAAAATGCGGCTGTCAACCCTTTCTTTTCTGCCTTTTGACTATGTTGACTTCGTAATAATAGGCTGCATAAAGCTGGCGTAAGTGTTAATGCTATAATACCTGAAAGTACAATAGCTATGGCCATGGTTACAGAAAATTGCCTGTAAAATATGCCTGTTGGGCCATCTAAAAACGATACTGGAATAAATACGGCTGTCATAACTAACGTAATGGCAATAATAGCTCCACTAATCTCTTTCATGGCCTTCTCGGTAGCTTTCATTGGGCCAATATGAAAGTGCTCCATTTTAGCATGTACAGCCTCAACCACAACAATGGCATTGTCAACCACAATTCCAATCGCCAATACTAAAGCAAAAAGGGTAATTAGGTTTAGGCTAAAACCAAATAATTGCATAAAAAAGAACGTTCCAATGAGCGATACCGGTACTGCAATTGCGGGTATTAGAGTAGATCTGAAATCTTGTAAAAACAGAAAAACAACTAATGAAACCAGTAAGAATGCTTCTAAAAGTGTTTTTAACACTTCGTGTACTGATGCATCTAAAAAACGAGATACATCATAACTAACTTCATAGTTCATTCCATTTAAAAAGCGAGCGCCTTTAATTTGCTCCATGCGTGTCTTCACGGCCTTAATAACGTCACGCGCATTTGTTCCAGCCAATTGTTTAAGCACAATCGCTGCCGAATGGTTTCCGTTGAACCGTGATTCCACGTTGTAGAACATAGAGCCAAATTCAATCGTAGCTATATCTTTAAGTTTTAGTATCTGCCCATTCTCGTTAGCCTTAATAGGAATTTCAGCATATTCATCATTTGTATTAAATTTCCCGGTATATTTTATGACATATTCCATGGAATTATCAAGTTTGTCGGATGCATCACCCACTTTTCCAGGAGCCGCCTCAACATTATTCTGGCTTAAGGCATCAAGTACTTCTTGTGGAGAAACTTTATAGCTTAACATCTTCTCTGGGTTTAACCAGATTCGCATGGCGTATTCACGGTCTCCTAGAATGTCAGCGTAACCAACTCCCTTTATGCGTTTTAGTTCGGGTAAGATGTTTATATCTGCAAAATTGTATATAAACTCGGTGCTTAAGGTTGTGTCATTACTGAAAACATTAAGATACATCAACATTTGATCCTCCTCTTTGCTTATTTTCACACCATTCTTGACAACATCCACAGGCAAACGGCTCATGATGGTAGCAACCCTGTTTTGTACGTTTACGGCTGCAATTTCGGCGTTGGTCCCTGTGTCAAATAATACTTCAATGACACCCTCGCCATCATTTCCAGCATCTGAAACCAGATATTTCATGCCTGGAACGCCGTTGATAGCCTTCTCAATGGGTTTTACAGCTGCTTTCATAACAGTTTCAGCATTAGCACCTGGGTATTCAACAGTAATATTTACCCTCGGTGGCGCTACACTTGGAAATAGTGATAATGGTAGTTGGAATAATGACAAAATACCCAATAGTAAAATCATCAGAGAAATCACAATTGATAGTACTGGTCTATGTATGAATTTTGAAGTCATAATAGTTTTAACAAAGTGTGTAAATACTATGTGTGCTTATGTATGGGCTTTTTTGATGGTGGTTACCTAAAAGCTGGTTTTTCAATTTTATTAATTATTGTTAAAGTGTCTTTTGATTCTTGTTCAGCCATTAGGTCTTGTTTGATTTGACTAGGGATAATTTTATCTCCAACTTTCACAAGTTGAATGCCTTCGTAGATAAAACGATCACTTCCAGTTATTCCAGAATTAATGATGTAAGAATCGTTCAGACGGCATAACACTTTTATGTTTCGTAATTGCACAATGTTGTCCTTATCCACCAGGTATATGTATGTTTTGTCTTGAACATCAAATGTTGATTTTTGAGGGATAACGATGGCGTTTTTAATAGTTTTTGTGAGTACAATTTTGCCTGTTCCTCCGTGTAATAATAGCAAGTTAGGATTCTGAAAACGGGCTCTGAAAGAAATATTTCCTGTGCTTTTATCTATTTCTCCATCAACAGTTTCAATCATACCGGCATAGGGATATGGTTGATTGTTTGCTAAAATAAGGGTAGCCTCTTTGCTTTTTATCTGTTCATTATCTTTTAGTAAATTCAGATAATCGTTCTCCGATACATTAAAATACGCATACATCTGTTTGTCATCAGAAATGGTAGTAAGTAAAGTCCCTTCATCAATTAAACTCCCTACTTTAAAAGGCAAACGGTTTACGATACCTTCAAATGGTGCTTTTATAGTGGCATATGATAGATTCAATTGTGCAGCAGCTTTGTCGGCACTTGCTTCATCCACTTGTGCTTTAAGCGCCTCAAGTTTTGCTTGAGCAATACTAAGTTCTGTTTTAGATACTACATTTTTGTCAACCAGAGTTTGTGTGTTTTCAACATCTAATTCTGCTGTCTTAACGCTGGCGAGTGCACTAATTAATTCGGCGTTAGCTTTTGTTAATGCCTCTTGGTACTCGTTTTTACTGATGCAAAACAGCACTTGTCCAGCTTTAACAAGCTGTCCTTCATCAACTTCTATTTTGTCAAGATACCCTTTAACCCTCGATCGTAATTCTACGTTTTGCATTGCTTGAATTTCTGCAACATATTCTTGATTTATAGTTGCATCAGTAATAAGAGGGGTCATCACTGGGAAATTTTCGGACTCTTTGGTTTCTTTCACTTTACTTTCGCAAGCGGTGAGTGTAACAAGACTAATCAGTATAAAAAGTGCTCCTATAAAAACAGTAAAGTCTCCTTTTTTTTTGAATTTCATAACCTAAAACTTTAATTATTGTGTGTGTAAAGTTGTAGGTATTGACCTTAAAATAGGCTTAAAACACTTAAATATTAACTTAAAATGACGCTTTTGTTGAGGTACAAGGATTGCGCTTTGTAGGTTATTGAGTGTGGTGATTTCTATTGGTAGTGGTTTTTTGAAAATACACTACTTTTGGTGTTTTACTTGATAGGGTAGGTCAATCGTAAATATGTTTTTATCAGTACCTTCGACTTTATAAGATATAAGGCCATTGTGTAGAGTTATTATCTTATGAACTAATACAAGACCTAATCCAAATCCTCGCACGCCCTTACTGTTTTCGCCCCTGAAAAAATGTTGGAATAAATAGATCTGTTCATCCGTTAAAATAATTTCGCCCACGTTGGTAAACACTATTTCTATTCCAACATTATGGGGTTTGATGATTATTTTAGCAGATGGGATTGTACTATACTTAGCACAGTTTATCATCAAATTACTAAACGCTGCCTTTAATAACTTTAAATTGCCGCATATAATTAACATGTTTGAATCATCAACTTCGCTTCCAAATTCAATCAAATAATTAAAGTCTTTATTAATATTCAAAAGCTCTTGTGATAAATCAAAAAGTAGTTCATCAATACGTATATCTATCTGTTCTATTGGTTTACCTGATTCTAATTTGGCTATTTCTAACAACGAATTAATAATGTCACCCAAGCTCTTGGTATCTACTTTCTGATGTTTTATTAGGTTTTGTAACTCTATAATATCTGATGTTTTCTCCATTCGTTCAAAATTACTAACCAGCACAGAGATTGGCGTTTTGAGTTCGTGTGAGATGTGATGAACAGCATGTTTTTGAAACAGATAAGCCTGATTCATACGGTCCATCAGTTCATTAAAGCGCTTGACGAGTAGAGCAATTTCGTCTCTATTATTTTTACATTGTATTGGTGCTGCATTTAAGCCAAAATCGTAGTTCTTTATTTGTTTGGTAACAAGTAAAATTGACTGGGTTATCTGACCTGATAAATAATATAGGAGTATGAATAAGGTTATTGATATTCCTAAAAAACAAAATATAAGCACTTTACGTAAGTAGTTTGTCATTAAATATCCAGAATCATCAAATGCCTTACAAATGCCATAATGCACTTTACCTTCTTTAATAACATATACTCCAACCACATCGTATTGATTGTCTTTGCGGTCTATGCGAGGTGTTGTATCTGATAATTGGTTTAATATTTCTTTGAAGTCTGGAATTTCAGTAGTTCCAATACTTGAGTATATTGGTTTTTTTGTATCATCAAAAATGAGTAATTTTTCATCATACAAGTTGTTGATTGTCGTTGAATCTATGGATTCAACCATCGTTTGATCAATTTTTTTTTGTACAGTTAATAGGTTTAGTGTGGTTTCAATTTCTACAGTTTGTTCTTCTCTAAATGATTGATCGCGGAAGTCGTAAAATAAGGTATATACAAACACAAGTACAGCACCCACCAATGTAATTGTAAGTGTAGAGAAGTATAGTAATATTTTAAATTTTATACTCATTTATCTTCAAAGTAATAACCGTACCCAATTTTTGTTTTTATAGAATCTTTACCAAATGGTTTATCAATTTTCTTACGTAAGAAGTTGATATAAACTTCAATGGTGTTGGTGTTAGCATCTATATTAGTACCCCATATTTCTTTTATTAGTTCTTTTTTAGGCACTAAATCGCCATTCGCTTTTATAAGTCTTAATAAAATTTGATATTCCCGAGGGGTAAGCATCACTTCTGTTCCTTGTCTCGAAACCTTTTGGATGGATGTGTTGATTACAATATCACCTAAGATATTAATATCTTGATTAACTTCGTTGGTTACATTTAGTTTACGTCTTATAAGTGACTGAATCCTTAATAAGAGTTCTTTCATGTAAAAAGGTTTTGTTAAATAGTCGTCAGCACCACTTTCGAAGCCTTGTACTTTGTCGTCGAGTTCATGAAATGCAGTTAACATTAATACTGGCGTGGACGTGTTGTATTGTCTAAATAGACTACACACCTCATATCCATTTTTACCTGGTAGATTTATATCTAGTATAACGCAATCGTAGGATTCTTTTTTTAAGAATTTGCTAGCTATTTTTCCATCAAAAGCACAATCCACTATTAATTGTTCATCACGCAAAGCGTCACGAATGTTGTTGTTTAAGTCAAGATCGTCTTCTACGATTAGTACTTTGGTCATTTCATTTCTTTTTATAAGTCTTTATTAAGATCCAAAGTATAATATTTTGAATTGCAAAATCGTAAACTGTGGTTAATTTTAAGTGTTGAATACAACGGCAAATTTGTGATGTTGGTTTTTTATTCAACTCCGTAAATTAGAAGTAATGATAAATAAGTTCTGTTTTACAATAATTTAGCTGCCGCTTTATCCATCAACCAAGTTGTGTTTTCTTGTTTAACCAAGGAGGCAGGGTAATTTTGGTAATCCAGTTTGCTCAATGATTTCTTTTGCTTTTTCGGCTTTGTTATCGCCAGTTACTAAAAAGAAAATCTCTTTAGCATGATTAATGACTTTTCCGGTGAGGGTGACTCTAAACTGACCTGATTCCGGATGCTGAGCTAGTTCGCAGGTGTTAATACTATCCCATAACCCTATTTGATACGGAAATATTGAAGCGGTGTGGCCATCATCACCCATGCCAAGTATCATTAGGTCAAACTGTGGGATGTGATCCACCCAAGGTACATTTTCTTCCAAAATGGTAATGTAATCTTCAACCGCTTCGTCGGGCGATAACTCACCTTTTACTCTAAAGATGTTTACCCCTTTGGTTTCAACATAGTCAAATAGGTGTTCGCGGGTCATGCTAAAATTACTCTCTATGTCGGTGGGTGGAACTAGGCGTTCATCCCCCCAGAAAAACAGAAGGTTACTCCAATCTATCTTGTTTTTATATTCGTGTGCTAATACTTCAAAAATAGCTTTGGGAGTGCTACCTCCAGAAAGCGCTATGGTCACTGGTTTTTCACTTTGTGAGAGTTTTGACAGATGGGCTCCGAAGAAATGTGCCAGTTCTGTTTTAGTATCAAATATTTCTAGTTTCATACATTAAATGCTTAAAATAACCATCACCACAACGTGTGGGGGATGTGTTTGAGGTACTTGGTATGCAAAATACGTAAAAAGTGTGTAGTACAAATAGTGCTCGTAAAAAATAATCGAAATTCATTCTCTACGAGCACCTTTTGTTTCTTATTAAGGTGTGTTTTTACAACTCACAATAATTACCATCATCCGATAGGTTTTTGCAAGGATAACGCCACGTAATGTCTTTTTCGGTGATGAGGTCGTCTGATACATCAGGGCCCCAAGAACCAGCAGGGTAGCCATGTACTTTAATGCTTGAGTCGTGTTCCCAGGCATTAAAAATAGGGTCTACAAATTTCCAAGCGGCTTCCACAGCATCGCCACGATGATACAGCGTGCTGTCGCCTAACATACAGTCGAGTAACAAGCGCTCGTAGGCACTAGGTACGTAGGTTTCGGCCAGTTCACTGTAGTGAAAATCCATATTTACATTCTGAGCTTTAAATCCTGCTCCTGGTACTTTCATGCCAAACTTAAGTAATAAACCTTCATCAGGTTGTATGCGGATAACTAATTGGTTGTGTTGTTTGACAATGTTTTCATCCTTTGCAAACAGGTGATGTGGGGTTGCCTTGAAGTGAATCACAATTTCAGTTACTCGGGTAGGTAACATCTTACCAGTGCGTATGTAAAATGGCACATCGGCCCAGCGCCAATTGTCGATAAATAATTTCATGGCAACAAACGTCTCGGTGCGTGAGTTGGGGTCTACGCCCGTTTCGTCACGATAGCCCTTTACATCTTTACCTTTTATTTTTGATGCGATGTATTGACCACGTACCACCTGTTTAGCTACATCTTCCTCTTTGATAGGGCGTAAGGAGTGAAATACTTTGGCTATTTCATTACGTATGCTGGTCGAATCAATCAGAGCTGGAGGCTCCATGGCTACTAGTCCTGCCAATAATAATAAGTGGTTTTGAACCATGTCACGCATCGCGCCAGAACCTTCGTAATATCCTCCTCTATTACCAACTCCAATGCTTTCTGATGATGTAATCTCTACGTGATGGATGTAATTACGATTCCACAATGGTTCAAAAATACCATTGGCAAAACGTGTTACCAGCAGGTTTTGTACCGTTTCTTTACCTAAGTAATGGTCGATGCGGTAAATTTGTTCTTCTTCGAAGTTATGAAGTAAGCTTTTATTAAGTTTTTTGGCTGTTTTGAGGTCGTAACCAAATGGTTTTTCAACAATTAAACGTTTAAAGCCATGGTTTTCATTGCCTAAGTCTTGAGCTGATAAGTGAGCAGGTATTATTTCGTACATGCTTGGCGGAGTGGCCAAGTAATAGATGAAGTTTTGCTCGGTGCCGCAGCTTTGGTCTAATTGGAGTAAATGCTCTTTAAAACCCTTGTATTCAGCTGCACTTTTCGTGTCAAACGAGTAATAAAACAACTTATCTAAAAAGTCATTTAGTATTTCGGTATTGTCGGTTTTGTGCAAGGCAAATTCTTTGATGCCTTTCTCCATTTTGGTTCTAAACTCTTTGTTTTCTAACTGTGTACGGCCTAGACCAAGAATGGCAAAGTGTTTAGGTAATAGTTTTTGGTGATGGAGGTCAAAAACGGCGGGTACTAGTTTACGATAGGTTAAATCGCCTGAAGCTCCAAAAATAACGAGTATATGGTTTTTAGGTTTATTCATGGTAATAGATTGTTGATGTTTTATCTTCCTATAATAACTAAAAAAAGACCTTATTGTTTTGTGTGTTGACGATTGAAAAAGTGATTTGAATCACCCCATTCATTTAGTCCTATCTCACGTCCCGCCATTTCAACGCGCACATTCATACAAACGCGCACATTCATACAGTTCGAGCAATCATCAGCGCCTTCGTCGGTGCACGGTTTGTTTTCGTAAAGGGTGTAATCTTTGCGGTGAAGGGTAGGGGTGATGTTGGGCATGATAATGTTGGCGCCATAACGCAGTGCTTTTTCTCGTCCCATAGGGTCTATGGCTTGCAAAGCAGTTGCAGCCGCAATATTGATGTCAGGCATTAATAAACGTAAGGTCGCAATCATATTTAATGCCACATCAAATCGTCTTTGTAAAGGCCATAATTGGTTTTTGTATTGGTAAAGAGGTGTGTTAGAGTGTTCTATAAATGGCCCCATCCCCACCATGTCAATGTTTAACTCTTTAAAAAAGAGTAAGTCCCTGGCTAAGTCTTCAATGCTTTGAAAAGGAAGTCCTATCATGACGCCAGTACCTGTTTGATATCCCACTTTCTGAAGGGTTTGAATGCAATTTAGACGTAACTCAAAATTATGATTTTCATCCTCAGGATGTATCTTGTAGTATAATTCTTTGTTAGACGATTCGATACGAAGTAGGTAGCGGTGCGCACCTGCGTTAAACCACTCACGGTAGGTGTCTTCGCTTTGTTCGCCTAACGAAATGGTAATTCCCAGCTCGCCGTTTGTTGCTTCCTTAATCTTTCTTAATAGTTGGGTGATGCGTTTGGCGAATTGGGTATCATGGCGTTCGCCCGATTGTAACACCAAGGAACCATAGTTGTGTTGATGTGCAAAACGGGCAGCTTCCACAATTTGTTCGTCGTCAATGTCATAACGTTCGGCTTGGCTGTTGCTTTTGCGTATGCCACAATAATAACAGTCTTTGGTGCAATAATTCGAAAACTCCACTAATCCTCTAAAATACACTTTCTTACCTAGAGTTTGGATGTAGTGTTTGCCTGTTTCTCGTAGAAAGAAATCTCTGTCGGCTCCTTCTAAAGCAATTAAGAAACAAAGTTCTTCAAGCGAAAATTCCTTTTGTTGAATAAGTCGTGATATTCTATCCTGCACCATGTTGTTCCTAATTTTTGATGGTGCAAAAATACAAAAAAATAAGATGTAATAACTTATGTGTTTTGCCCTATTGCCTTGAATAAAGGCTAGTCAATCAGTGGGTTTATTAGCGTTTTGTGTTATTGCTTATGGGCTTAGTTACCGTCATCACCTTAATTAACAATTCTTATTGGTTTATGTGAATATCCTTACGGGCTTAATCGTACATTTGTGAGCTTATAAACTCATATTTTCCTCGTTTTTTAGTATTTCTATTATATGCGATTTATCAAAGAATTACAAACCCAAGAAGCCAAAACGTTTAAACTGCATCTTTTCTATAGTGCTATTGAAGGTTTGGCTGCTGGTGCATTAATTCTTAATGAATTTATTTTTATTAAGTCGCTCAAAGGCTCTAATGTGCAACTGGCATTTTTGTTTCAATTTAGCATGGTGGTGTTTTTGTTTGCCATGTTATCAAACGAACTCCTACGGCGTTATACCAACCGCAAAGTATTGTTACGTACTTCGAGTATCTTCACCCGTTTGCCACTGGTTGGTTTTGCTTTTTTTCCTAACGTAACAGGTGAAGGTTTGCCTCCCATTTATCACTATTTATTTTTAGGTGCTTTTTTACTATTCTACACCAATAAAATAGCCATTATTCCTTCCATCAATCAATATTTGAGGGGGAATTACCAAACACATAACTTTGGCAAGTTATTCAGTTATGCCACCACGGTAAATAAAGTATTTATCATGGTATCTACCTTTGGTACTGGGTTGCTGTTAGATTATAATCCTAATTCCTACAAGCTGTTTTATCCGTTAGTTGGAGTTTTGGGGGTGGTTTCTATTTTTCAGCTTACTAAAATAGAGTTTATTCAAAAAACTCAAGACGTAACATCTCCATTGTTACAAACTATTGGCAAATCGTTTCGTCGTATCTGGACTATTTTAGTTACTAATATTCCTTTTCGCCATCTCGAAATAGGCTTTATCCTTTATGGTTTTGCTTGGATGAGCACTCACGCCGTAATAACAATATTTTACGAAAAGGCACTTGGCTTAAATTACTCAAGTGTTGCATTTTATAACAATGCTTTTAATCTGGTGGCCATCTTGTTATTACCATTTTTTGGTCGGATGATTGGCAATAAAGACCCTCGTCGATTTGGTATCTTAACCTTTGGTTCTTTGATGATGTTTATCATCTTCACAGGTTTAACCTTATATTTTAATGGGAATATTGAAATATGGGGCATTAAAATATATTATACTTTATTGATTGCCATTGTGTTTAATGGTATTTTCATGGGAAGCATGCCAATATTGTGGGGGATTGGAAGTAGCTACTTTTGTGAGTCTCATGAAGCAGCCGATTATCAGAGCGTTCATCTTTTTTTAACGGGTGTGAGAGCTGTTTTTGCGCCCATCATCGGTATTAAATTATACGAGTGGTACGGCTTTAGCTTTACGTATGGCATTAGCGTGTTGTTTTTATTGGCTGCTATCGGGCTAATGGTGTATTCTCAACACAAACGTCCCAAGCAGGTGTAAGTGTTTTTTTTTGATGTCTATAGAGTCTGCTTGTATTTTTCTGTCTTATTTAGAGTGTGGTTTCTATTTGTTTTTTAACTTTAGATTAGTTTTCAAAATGTCTTAAAACCATATCTTTATGATTAAATTAAAACGGTCATCCTACGTCCTACTAACACTATTGATTGTATTTGTGTTGGTACAGTTTATTCCTGTGTCTAAGGTTAATCCTACTTCAGAGGCCAGTGCTGATATGATAAATTTACTATCGCCACCTACTAATATTGCCAATGCGATTAAAAATTCTTGTTACGACTGCCATTCAAATAACACCGTTTATCCATGGTATGCTTCAGTAGCTCCTGTGTCTTGGGTGGTTGTCAACCATGTAAAGGAAGGACGTAGCGAACTTAACTTCTCGGAGTGGGCTAACTTAGACCCTAAAAAAGCAGCGCACAAACTTGACGAGTGTAAAGAGGTGATAGAAGAAGGGGAGATGCCTTTAGCGGGATATGTGGCTTTACATGCCAAAGCTAAATTGGATGAGACTACCAAGCAGGCTCTTTTGACGTGGATCAATGAGCAGTTAACGCCTCAAACACCTGTTGCAAATTCAGATGATAGCGAGGAATTAGAGCATAACGAGGATTAGTAAAAATAAGGTGGTAACCTTTCTTTTGTGAGTTACCAAGAGAGAGAGTTCAAATATATTTGCTAAATTCAATGAAAGAATTTCATTAACAGCAAGTGTGTATGTCTATCATTTCCGAAAATCAGGCGAAAGAAGAGTTTTTAGCCGCGCTGTTGAATGGACAGCGTGATAAATGTTCGCAAATCGCGTGGACTTATTACGACCAGCATCAATCTTTGTACTTTTTGTATGAAAACATTATCAAGGATGCGTTGTATAAAATCGGCGAATTATGGGAATATAATAAAATCAGTGTGGCTACCGAACATTTGGCTTCTGCCATTTCGCAATCCATTCTCAATGAGTTTTATGCAAAACTTATTTTTCCACAAGCCATCAACAAAAAGGTTGTAGTGGCTTGTGTTGAAAATGAACTTCACCAAATTGGCGTAAAAATGATAAGTGATGTGTTTGAACTTAACGGATGGACTACCTTCTTCCTTGGGTCGAACACGCCAACCAACGAGCTGTTACGATTTATTAAACTTCACACTCCTGATTTACTAGCTATTTCAATGAGTCTTTATTTTCACTTTCCACAACTAGAGAAAATGCTAGAGTTGTTTCAAAAGGAGTTGCCCATGTTGCCTATTTTAGTTGGAGGACAGGCCTTTAATAAAGGTGGAGTAGAGGAGTTAAGTCAATATGAAAGGGTTATTTTTAAACAAAATATTGAGCAAGTAGATGTGTTAATTAAACAAATATCATAGTTATGGATAGAGAGAAATTAATATTAAGCGCTAGTCGTTTGCCTCATGTTAGTAGCGATGCCTGTAATGAATACACAAAACATATTGATGCCTTGGTAGCAAAAATGAACTTATACATGTTGCAGCGCGAAGATATTGTGAGTTTAGTTGGCGAGAATAATCTTAGCATGATGAAAGATAATCACGAAAATCACGCTCGTTTTATCAGTTCAATTTTATCCAACCCAAATCCTGAGGTTTTGGTGGAAACTATTCTATGGGTGTTTAGAGCCTATCGCAGTCATGGATTTACAACAAACTATTGGGCAGCTCAACTTAACGGTTGGATTCAACTATTAAAATCTGAACTCAGTCCCGATTCTTATGTTGAGGTATATGCCTATTACGAATGGATGCAAGTTAATATCCCTATGTTTGTTGTGGTTTCAGATAGTGACCTAACTGTTCATAATTCGATGCACTAATACATGAGGGTAACAAATGAAAGTGGGCTAGATGATTGGTGTGATGAATTAAAGGCAGCCCTAGTAAAGAGTAATTCAATAGCAGTTGCCATCATTTCGCATCAGGGTGAGTTACTCTTTTCTAATTCGTTGTTTGATAGTTTGGTTCATGGTGATGTAAAGCATCAATTCATAAATCCTACATTCGACCAGTTGGCAGCGCGAGAGCCTCTTGATAACAAGGTGTTTGAAGGTTTTTTGACCATTGGTAATTTACATGCGGTTAATACCTCTATATGGGCTCAAGTGTACAGTAAGGATAATGGACTTTTACTTGTTGGTGGGATTGATGCGGAGGCATTGAATACTCAGAATTTAGCCGTACATCGGTTAAATGACCTTATAAATACCCTTCAAAATGACTTGGTTAAGGAAAAAAACGAGTTGAAACTAGCTCTGAGTAACTTAAATGCGGCCAATGAGGAATTACAAACTCTAAATTCCAACAAAGACCGTTTTATTGCTATTATGGCTCATGACTTAAAAAATCCCTTTAATTCGTTGCTGGGTTTCTTGTCCTTGTTAAAAAATAATGTAAGAACTTATAGTGTTGATAAGATTGAACATCAAGTGAATATCATTCATAGCTCAGCTAATAAAGTCTATCGTTTACTAGAGGATTTATTAATGTGGGTACGTGCCGAATCGGGAAAACTACCTTTTGATCCAAAATCCACTAATTTGGCTGCTTTATTTGATGAGGTTATAGATTTGTTAGCCCCATTGGCTACTATCAAAAGTATTCGCATCGAAATGCTTGTATCCTCAGATTTATGCGTATTAATTGATGTTAATATGATAAAAACGGTGCTGCAAAATCTGCTCACCAATGCCATTAAGTTTACCAATGAAAATGGCGTTATTGTTATTTATTCAAATGAATGCAATGGTCTAGCAACGGTGGTTGTTTCTGATAATGGCGTGGGTATTGATGACGAATCGTTATCAAATCTTTTTAACATGGCTTTTATACGCTCTACTTCAGGTACTAATAAGGAGAGTGGCACTGGCTTAGGTTTGTTGCTTTGTAAAGAGTTTGTGGAAAAACATAATGGTCAAATTTGGGCAGAAAGTGAAGTGGGGAAAGGAAGTAAATTCAAATTTACCTTGCCTATTTGTTCTTAATGCGTAGGTATTGTGTGAGTTGATAAGTATTCATTAAAAAGTCCATCAAGTTGTTACACTTCTTCATGTTATTTATAAAACCCATTCGGTTTTAATAACATCAAAACATATAAACACCAAAGGAGCCTGTCAAGCTCCTTTGGTGTACTATTTAAAACTCTATCATCAAACCAATGGTTGGCAGCACAGTGCCCGAGGTGCCGTTTAACTCTTTGAGCGCATAGCGCGAAGGGTCGGTGGCGTTTATAATAGCGTTGCCATTGTCATCAAGGCTTTGTACCAAATTAGGCGCTTGTTGTGCTTGTTGGTTATACACATTTTGTATGTCGAGGTAAAAACCAAGTGTCCAATTCTTAAAATCATAACTCTTATCAACGCGTAGGTCTAATTGATGAAAAGATGTAAGGCGTTGGGTGTTATAAGCCGAATAATCTAGGTACTGTTGGTTTTTAACATCCCATGCTGCAATTAAAGATGATTTATTATAGTCGTAAGGCGTGTAAGGTAATCCTCCCACAAAACGCCATTTCATACCCACTTCCCACGAACGCTTCATGCGTTGGTTCACCGATAAGGTAAATAAATGACGACTATCCCATGACGAAGGCACCAAATCATCTTTGTAATCGGTAAATTCACTACGCACAAAGGTGTAGGCTGTAATCAAACTCAATCCTTTTCTGTTCTGAGTTCTGTATAAGACCTCAAAGCCATACGCTTGACCATTAGATGTGGGTGTTACTTCTTCATCACCAAAAACCCCAAAATCACCACCTTTACTCGCTAATGATACTGAGTCTTTTACCGAGAACGGATAGTCGGCGTATTTCTTATAGAATCCTTCAAGCGTAACACGTGTTGATGCGTTAGGACGCAACTCTAGCCCAGCTACAAAATGGTCGGCATGGATGTATTTTAAACCTTTTTGTTTGTTAACTAAGGTTTGATTATTATCTCTAAAACCCATGGTGGTGTATGCTGGGTTTTGATAATAACGACCTACATTAGTATTTAAATACAACTCGGGTAGCAACATAAACGAAGCCGCCGCTCTAGGGCTTAATTGCTGAATCATGTTGTTCATCGCTGCCGAATAATTGTTGGCATCCAAACGTAAACCTGCCGATAGGGTTAATCGGTTATCAAACAAGGGGTGTGATACATTTCCAAAAGCCGCCCACTTAAAAAAATTAAGCTGCGAATCATAATTCCGTATGGTAGCTTGATTGCCTTCAAAAATCTTACTATAGGTGCTGTTTTGATAGTTGATGTATTGTAAATCACCACCTACGTTAATGGTATAGTCATTGGGGCGAGTCGTGTATTCAACCCTAAACTTATTTTCAATCTCATCAGAACTATAGTTTGATAATAGATTTTCAGGTGTTTCGATGTTGTCTTGGTATTTGTAAGCGGTATTATTAAGATGATTACGACTCAATACAAATGTGAAGTAACTGCGCTCTAAATAATGTTTCCACGAACTGCCTATGGTGTAATTCCATTGGTTATTAGTTGGTATATAGCCTAATATATAGGCATTCTGCTCTGAAGGTTCAGGACTTGGGTTTAGTTTGAATTTGTCAATGGCTCCAACACCTAAAAAGTTTAATTCGTTGCGTGAGTTGATGCGTGTCTTGGTCTTAAACTGAAAATCGGTAAACGTAGGGAGAAATGGTAAACCCAAAGCATCAAACAAAAATTGCAAGTAGGAGTGACGTACCGAAGCTATTAAACCTGTTTTTTCTCCCAATGGTGCCATGGTCGTTAACGACACTTCTGATGCACCCAATGTAGCTTTAAAGTTTGGTTTGTCACTGTTGACATCAATTTGTTTAAATTCAAATACCGAACTCAACGCATTTCCTTTTGAGGCTGGGAAAGCACTTGAGTAAAAATCCACCTCACGGATGAAATCTACGTTTAAGATACCTGCTGGACCGCCAGAAGCTCCTTGGGTGGTAAAATGGTTTATGTTAGGTATTTCTATATCATCAATATAAAAACGATTCTCAGATGGGCCACCACCACGCACAAAAATATCGTTTCTAAAGGTTGATGCGCTTCCTACGCCAGGCAAGGATTGTATGACCTTAGAAATATCTCGATTGGCACCTGCGTTTTTTTCAATTTGTTCAATACCAATACGTCGCAATGATACTGGAGCCTCTGCACGGTTGGCGTATGGTGATGCTGATACCTTTACCTCGTCTAATTGCTCGGTTGTTGCCTCTAGTTTAATCTCCACATAGTTGGGTCTTACTTGTGTGATGTTAAACTCAGTAGTTATAATACCTTTATATCCCACACTCGATAATTGAAGTTTTATGAATCCCGATTTTAGTCCGTTAAACTCAAAATTTCCATCCAAATCGGTGGTTGTTCCTTGAGTGCTAGAGTAAATGATTATGTTGGCAAAAGGGATAGGCTCATTGGTAAAAGCATCTTTCACAACTCCTTTTATCACACCGTTTTGAGCGTATGTGCTAAGGTTTATCAATAACATAACTGTGATGAAGTATAATTTTTTCATATCGTTTTGTTTAATATATACTAACAATTACTAAACAGCGGTAGTTGTGAAAAGTTCAAATAGGGTTGTTTCTAAAGCCATTTTATAGCTTAAAAAACACTATTCTATAGCGGTAAGTCATCACTAAAATGATTTTGCGTTTTAAATAGTTCTAACACGTCAATCACTTCCGATAGATTATGAGTATCCATAAGAAGTGCTCTTAATGCAGGTGCACCATTAAAGCTATTGGTGTATATTTTAAAAAAACGTTTAAGTATCGACCAAGGTTTTTCACCTTCCCATGTTTGTTGGTATAACGTGGCGTGTAATAATAAAGCATCAAGACGGTTGTTTTTGCTTGGCTCAAAACCAGGATTATACAACCATGGGTTGGTGAAGATACCTCGTCCTATCATCACTCCATCCACTCCGTAGTTTGCTACTTTTTGTAACGAATCAGCTACCGATTGAACATCTCCATTACCCAAAATTTTTATGTTTGGATTGATTTGATTACGTAAATCTACAGCTTTTTTAATCTCATTCCAGTCCGCCTCACCGTCGGACATCATCTTTTGTATGCGGCCATGAACCGTTAATGCATCAATTTCGGAACCTAATAAGTTTGTAATCCATGGTTCGGTGACGGTGGATTTAAAGCCCACTCGTGTTTTTACGCTGAGCGGTAGATGGGTCGCTTCTTTTGTGGCACTTATTATTTCTCTCGCTAATTCGGGTGTGTTAATGAGGGCCGAACAGGCTCCTTTTTTAATGATGTTTTTCATCGGACATCCCATGTTGATGTCAATGCCATCAAAATCAGTTTCCTCACTGATGTATTTTGCTGTTTTATGAAATTTTTCTGGGTCTGCACCCCAAATTTGGGCTACTAGTTTCACGCCCATTTGTTTAAGTAGGCTTAACTCACTGGGGTTAATTTTAAATCGATGTAATACCTTGGTTCTGCCTAGGGGATGGCAAAAACCATCGGTGGATAAAAATTCACTAAATAATACATGTACATTATCCTTGCTACTTAAATTGAGAACAACTTCCCTGAAAACGGTATCTGTCACATCTTCCATTGGTGCCAGTGCCCATATTGGCCCTTGGGTTTGTTGCCAAAAATTTGAATTTGTCCCTTGGTTAGTTAATTCTTCCTGCATATGCAAAATTCTTATTTAATCTCATTTAAAATAAAGCTCAAAAATACTATTTTTACCAATTGTATGCCGTATGCTTTGCGATTTAATTAGTGCTAGGTATATTGCCCACTTACCTCTTAGGGGGTAGTGTTATAAAACACACTAAATTTAACTTTTGGTACGTTATAGTTAGGTATTCTAAATCCTAGATATGTTTAATTGGCTGATAATTATTTAGATATGTGGATTTGTGTATCGTAAATGTTAACGTTTTTTAATATAAAAATGACAGTTAGTCAATTGTGGAGGTCACTTCTTTTTATACTTTTGCTGTTACAACTAAGCAGTTAGTTGGGGATTGGTTTTTAGATGGTTGATTTTAGGGTTTAATCATCTAATATCCAGTGTTTTATTTATACCTAAACCTTGATTATGATTGTAATTACTAACACCAAAGAGCGTAATTTGCGAAAGATGGATGATGAAATCTGGAAAGAATTGACTTTCCCAGATAAAAAATATGAAATCAGCAATTATGGTCGCGTAAAGAGTTATTGTTACGACCAAGTTGAAGGACGTATTGTGAAATTAGGTAACATTAAAGGCTTTTTTAATGTTAGCCTCCGAGTGGATGGTAAAAAACGCTCCTACCTAGTACATAAACTCACCGCAGAAGCATTTATCGAAAAAACAGCTCCATTTCAAGAGGTAGTCATCCATCTTGATTGGAATAAACAAAATAACCACATTAGTAATTTGCAGTGGGTCACTCGCGACCAAAGTTATAAACGTATGCATAAGGCCTTGCAAGAAGCTCGTAAAAAAGCGGGAAAGGTGGTTACAAGTAGTAAGTTATCTGCCAAGGATGTGTCTATCATTAAAGGTATGCTTGAAAATGGGGTGCGGCAAAATGTGATTTCGCGTATGTTCTGCGTTAGTGAGATGCAGGTAAGCCGTATTGCAAGAAAAGAAAATTGGGCAGAAGTTGAACCAACCAAAGTAAAGTAAAGTAGAGGGCTTTGGTTACGTATTAGTTGTGTAATTAGCTTATTGTGAGGCGGTAATGTTTTTGTATTGACTATGTATTTAGTGCTCTTTTACTTTTTTTAGCAATTAAACATTTTATTCAATCATTGATTGTATTACTTTCGCAGGTATGATTGAACGAGTTAGTGTACTGTTAGGTAAGTTTTTGATTTGGCGTGTTCGTAATGTTAGTCAAAAACATTTTGTGTTGATACTTAGTTTCTTGGTGGGGGTGTTTAGTGGCTTGGCAGCCATCGTATTAAAAAACTCTGTTCACGCCTTACACGTATTTCTTACATCAGGTTTCACCATCGATGGGCAAAATTACCTATTCTTAGCCTATCCCATGTTAGGGATTTTAATTACGGTTCTTATTGTTAAGTATTTTATCAAAGATAACCTCGGTCATGGGGTCTCTAAAATATTATATGCCATTTCCAAAAAAGGAGGGTACATCAAACCTCATAATACATGGTCATCGATACTTACCAGTACTTTTACAATTGGTTTTGGTGGTTCGGTAGGAGCGGAGGCACCCATTGTGTATACTGGCTCGTCCATAGGTTCTGTTCTGGGGCGTTTGTTCCGAATGAATTACAAAACCATTGTGTTGCTTATGGGATGTGGCGCAGCAGGTGCCATCGCAGGTATCTTTAAGGCGCCTATTGCAGGTTTAGTGTTTGTGTTAGAGGTGTTAATGCTTGATTTAACAACGGCATCCATCATACCTCTTTTGATTGCAGCGGTGACTGCCGCCTCATTATCTTATTTCTTTTTGGGTGAAGGGGCTGAGTTTACGTTTCATCTTGCAGCTCCCTTTTTGCTGGATAATATACCTTACTATATTTTGTTAGGTATTTTGGGAGGGTTTGTGTCGCTTTATTTTACACGTAGTGTGATGTTTGTCGAACGTCATTTGGGTAGAATAAAGAATGTGTATTATAAATGGGCAGTTGGTGGTATCGTACTAAGTTTACTTATTTTTGTGTTTCCGCCGCTTTATGGCGAAGGATACGAGACTATAAAAAGTTTACTCGACGGACAAGCCGATGCTGTGATGGGTACGAGTATGTTTTATTTCTTACATCAAAACAACTGGGCTGTACTAGGGTTTCTTATGTTACTTATTGTTTTTAAGGTGTTTGCTACTGCTACCACAACGGGCAGTGGAGGTATTGGTGGTATCTTTGCTCCTACTTTGTTTTTAGGTGGAGTTTTTGGATATTCGTTTGCCCGTTTTTTAAATTCATTTGGAACCAATTTGCCCACCTCTCACTTTACCTTGGTTGGTATGGCTGCCTTGATGGCTGGGGTGATGCATGCACCTTTAACTGCTATCTTTTTAATTGCAGAAATAACCAATGGGTATGGGTTATTTATTCCATTGATGATAACTTCAACCATCGCCTTTTTAACCATTATTTATTTTGAACCCCATTCGTTATATACCAAAGGTCTGGCTGATAAAGGCGAATTAATAACCCATCATAAAGATAAAGCGGTGCTCACATTAATGCGTTTAGATAGGGTATTAGAAACTGATTTTATTTCTATTCAACCAACAATGACTTTGGGGCAAATGGTTAAAATTATTTCAGCCTCTAAACGAAATATCTTCCCTGTGGTGGATGTCGAAAATAGGTTTATAGGTATTGTTTTGTTGGATGACGTACGTGAAATCATGTTCGACTATCAAATTTATGATAAGACTTTGGTTGAGGATTTTATGTCTCTTCCTCCTGAAACGATTGAGTTTAATGAACACATGGATGAGGTGATGCGCAAATTTGAAGATTCAAAGGCATGGAACCTACCCGTGGTGAACAATGGGGTTTACATGGGATTTGTGTCAAAGTCTAAAATATTTTCGGTTTACCGTAAGGTCTTAAATAATTTCTCTTACGAATAGATGATTGTGGGGGACTTGTTTTTATTCATCTGAAATAAGCTGGATATTAAATTGTAATATTTTTATTTGTCGTTTGCATCAGGTAAATTTGCCTTCCTTTTTAGAATAAAGAAATATATAAAATAAGATAGCATGAAAAGAGATACTGTAATTTTTGATTTGATTCAGAAAGAGTATAGCCGTCAGAAAAATGGCATCGAGTTAATCGCTTCTGAAAACTTTGTAAGTGAGCAAGTGATGGAAGCTATGGGCTCTTGTTTAACAAATAAGTATGCCGAGGGATATCCTGGTAAACGTTATTATGGAGGATGTCAGATTGTTGATCAAACCGAACAACTAGCTATTGATAGAGCTTGTGAATTGTTTGGTGCTGAGTATGCTAACGTGCAACCTCACTCGGGTGCCCAGGCTAATGCTGCTGTGTTTTTTGCCTGTCTTAAACCTGGCGATACATTCTTAGGTCTTGACTTAGCGCATGGTGGTCACTTAACTCATGGTTCTCCAGTTAACTTTTCGGGCGTTACTTACAATGCAATTTCTTACCATGTGAAAGAAGATACGGGTTTAGTTGATTACGATGAAATGGAAGCCATGGCTCGTGAGCATAAACCTAAAATGATTATTGCAGGTGCTTCAGCTTATAGTCGTGAGTGGGATTACGCTCGAATGCGCAAGTTAGCCGATGAGGTTGGCGCTCTTTTATTATGTGATATGGCTCACCCTGCTGGTTTAATAGCTAAAGGTAAATTGAATAACCCTATTCAACATTGTCATATTGTAACTACCACTACTCATAAAACGCTTCGTGGCCCTCGTGGTGGAATGATTTTATTAGGTAAAGATTATCCAAATACCTTTGGTTACACTACGCCTAAAGGGGAAACTAAGATGATGTCTGATGTGATTAACTTTGCTGTATTTCCAGGTCAACAAGGTGGCCCTCTAGAGCATGTGATTGCTGCTAAAGCGGTTGCTTTTGGTGAGGCTTTATCGCCTGACTTTGCGGTTTATGCTGAGCAAGTGATGAAAAATGCACAAGCTATGGCTAAAGCATTTGTTGATTTAGGATACAAAATCATCTCTGGTGGTACCGATAATCACTTAATGTTAATCGATTTACGCACTAAATTCCCGGAAGTAACGGGTAAGCAAGTTGAAAATACTTTGGTGAAAGCTGATATTACCATCAATAAAAACATGGTGCCTTTTGACTCTCGTTCACCGTTTACTACTTCTGGTATTCGTGTGGGTACGTCTGCAGTTACAACTCGCGGTTTAAAAGAAGCCGATATGGTTTTAATCGTTAATCTAATTGATGAGGTTATTTCTAATATTGATAACGAAACCGTTATTGCGGATGTTTGTAAACGAGTAAATACCTTGATGAGCAATAAACCTATGTTTGCTTGGTAGTACCAATCTTATACATACAAAAAATGCACTGCTTCATTTAGCAGTGCATTTTTTTTTGCATCATAAACTCAAATGAAAAAATTAGTTGAGTTCAAATTTATAGGTGATGGTGCCTTTTTGATAGGCCGCTGCATTTTTATCAATGTTAAACTTAGCCTTTTTAGCTGCCTCAACAGCTTTGTCTTGTAAGTATTTATTCTGTGTTGTCGAACCTCTCAAAATAGGCACTGCCGACGTTACATTGCCATCTTTATCTACAATTATTTCTATTACAACCACACCCTCTTCTTGAATGCTATATGTGGGTTTAGGTAGACTGCCATTTAGCGAACGACCAGTTAATGAAAAGCCGTTACCTGAGTTTCCTAAGCCGGAACCCACTCTGTTTTTTGAGTTAGGGTCTCCAGTAACATAACCTTGGTTACCATCGCCTTTGGTGTCACCTTCTGAAGAACTACTGCCAGTGCCTTTGCCACTAAAAGCATTCTTTACATTACTTTGCACCTCTGCTTTTTGACGGCTTAACTCATCTTGTTTACGTTTCTCTTCTGCTTCTTTCTGAAGGCGAACTTGCTCTTCGGCTCGCTGTTTAGCTAGTTCCTCCTGTTTGATGCGTTCTTTTTCTACTTGTTCTTTCTTAAGCTCCTCTTTCTTTTCCTTATCTTCTTTTTCTTTTTTCTTTTGAGCTTCTGATTTTATAATTGGTGCCTCGTCGTAATCTTGTGTTGCAGTAGTACTCTCACTGGGGGCTTTTACCGCTGGTTGTGGAACACTCACAGGAGGAGGTGTTACCGTTTGTGTTTTTTCTTCAGCTTGCGATTCTTTGGGTTCTTCCAAACCTTCTCCAACAAGTGTGTCTCCAAAATTTACCAAAATACCTTCCTCTTCTTGAGGCAAGGTTTTTAAGCCAAACAGCACAAGTAATAGAAGCAATAATGAGTGTATTATTGCAGAACCTATAAAACCGTATCTTTCGTCTTTTTTACTCATAATTATTTCGAGCGCGTAGCTAAAATAAGCTTGTATTTGTTTTTTATTGCAATATCTCTAATGTCACCCACCACCGAAAATGGTACCGATACATCTACGTGTAAGGCAACATATGTTTCAGGGCTTGCACTAATCACAGCTTGTAAACGACTTTCTAACTGGTCAAAGCTAACCTCTTCCCCTCCCACGTAATACTTCAAATCTTTAGTTACCGAGATGGTTGTGTTGGGTTTGGCTGATACCTGATGTGCACTTTGTGGTAAATCAAGGTTTTTTACCGCTTGTGGTGTTACCAAAGTAGAGGTAATCATAAAGAATATCAACAGCAGAAATACAATGTCGGTCATCGACGACATGCTAAAACTTGAATCTACCTTATTTCTTCTCTTTAATGCCATTACTTTATATCTAATGCAACTTTTACGCCGTTGGTTTCTGCAATATCTAATACCAATGCCACTGCACCTGTGGTGGCATCTTTTTCAGCAGTTAACTTAACGTATATATTGTCGTTTGTTGCCAGTGCTGCTTGCAGTTGACTCTCTATATCGTTTGATGTCATGCCTCGTCCATTCACATAATAATTGCCCGAAGCATCCACGCGTACATTTAAAAACTTGTCAACCTCTACTTGTGTGGTTGCTTTGCGTGGTATCACTAATTTAATGGCATTAGGATGTATCATGGTTGATGTAATCATGAAGAATATAAGCAACAAGAACACAATGTCGGTCATAGACGACATACTGAAATTAGTACTTACTTTAGTTCTTCTCTTTAAAGCCATTGTGTTTTATTTGGGGAGTAACTTAGTTTGCTGGTTCATTAAGTAAATCCATAAATTCCATGGTACGTGCTTCCATATTAAATACCACATTCTCTATTTTTGAAACTAAGATGTTGTAAGCAAAATAAGCCACAATACCTACCAATAAACCAGCTACTGTAGTTACAAGTGCTGTGTATATACCTGACGATAATAAACTAACATCAATATTACTACCTGCATTTGCCATGTCAAAAAAGGCTTGTATCATACCTATTACCGTACCTAAGAATCCAAGCATGGGCGCTCCACCTGCTACGGTAGCTAGCGTTGGTAGGCTTTTCTCTAAGCGACTTATTTCTAAGTTACCTACATTTTCAATGGCTGTGTTTACATCGCTCAGTGGTCGTCCAATTCGTGAAATTCCTTTTTCAATCATACGAGCAATTGGGTTGTTCTGCGATTGACACAAATTAATGGCCGAATCAATCTTGCCATCGTGAATATAGTCCTTTATACGATTCATAAAGCCGGCATCTTCCTTAGATGCTTTAATGATAGCAAGATAACGCTCTATGAAAATATATACAGAAACGAACGAAAGTATTAAAAGGGGAATCATAATTAATCCACCTTTAAAAGCCATCTCCATGTAATTCATGGTTTTTGGTACTTGTGTAGCAGCGTCTGCCATAGGTGTACTAAGCGCTGTTGTTTGAAGGTATATTAGCAAATTCATAGGTTATTTGTTTTTATCGTGTTTTAGAATATGGTGCGCTAAAGTAATAAATTTTGGGGTGTTTTACTGTCTGTTAACTATTTTAACTAACCCTTAACTATGTTAGTTTATTTTTTAGGCGTCACGTTTAATGTGTCTGCTTTTGTTGGGCCTTTTAATCGTAACCAGTAACGCTGCATTAATTCTGAGAAGAAGTCAAACTCTTCTCTAAAAGAAAGACCTACGCCTTGTGTGTAGGGTGAGGTTTGGTAGATCACATCATTATTGGTGTGGGTGTATGCTTTAGCCCTTATTTTCCCAGACTTGTTAAGCTTTACATCCATGTCAAAATCACCTATTATATTGCTCGTTTGGGTTTGGTCGCGGGCATAACCCACATTCCCATTCACACTTACACGATTGTTGAAAAATTGGGTTGATAAGGCAACTTCCATTTCTTCATCGGTTACTTCATCACCAGGTCGGTAGCTGATACCTATATCAATGTCATCGTTTATTTGTGATAGCCAATGGCTTAATTGATTAGATAATACATCCGTTGTGGTAACCAAAGCTGCATTATTCTTTTGTGGTTTGTTGGCGTTGCTTTGTGATTGGTCTGGAGCATAAAAACGATTTAAGATAAGTAATGATAGTACTTGTTTGTTTTTGTCTTCATCCGTATTTACGTATGCATCAATTATATCCTGATAGTTTTGTTGTGTCGATGGCGATTTTATTTCAAAACGTATGGTGGGCTTTAATAAACGGTCGGTTAGAATCATATTACAATTTATAGGTATACGACGTTTATATTCGTCGTTTACATTACTTCCATCATTGGCATAACTCGGAAACAAGTCGTATAACGATGTTTTTGCTTTATACGTGGCGGTTAGGTCAATAATTGCATCGTATGGATCTCCATCCCAAGTGACTGTAGAGCCGCTGTTGATGATAAAGTTTTTATTTATAACATTCTGCAACGTGAATAGGTAATCTCCGTCTTCAAAATTGTAATTCCCATAAAAGTTGATGTGGCTATTCTTATCCATTTTTATTTGTAAACTCCCATTACCTCTTCCTTTGAGAATATCACCCGTTTTAGAGTCAAAAATAACCTGGGTTTTTGCTACTGGGGTTATCTCTATATTCATATTTATACTAAAGCCAGAGGTGTTAGCCTCGTACTGTTTTTCTTTGGGTTGATAATAATTGGTTTTTTGGGTTTTATTTGATTTAAATCGAATAAACTGATTTTCATTAGCACTTTCTTCATCTTTTAGTGGGATGTAAAAATCAGTGTTTTCCATTGTCTTAGCATTGATATCAATCACTAAGTCTGAAGTGGTGCCAGTAATGTCTAATTTACCAGTAGCAAATGCGGTGCCGTAGTATAATGGGTTGTCTGTTCTTTTTGTGTTAAGCACTAACATATTGTAGGCTTCCACGGTTAAGTCATAACTCATATTTCGAAACCCTTCGTGTTTAATCACACCTCTAAACTTCCCTTTGTGACCATAACTGTCGGTTACAGTCATCGACCTAAATTGTATTTCATGGGCAGTAAATCGGATAGAGTCTGAAACAGAATAAGAGGTTTTTAATAAGCCTATGTCACAAAAAGCCTTATCTACATTAACACTCCCAATCAATTGGGGTGCACTAATTGGTCCCTTAATACCTAGTTTTCCTGATGCTGTACCGCTTAGGTTTTGTAGAATGTGACTTAGAAACATATTTAAAAAACCAACTTCTAATTTATTTAAGTCAAAATCCAGATCGAAAGTTTGATGGTGCAGGTCGATAAGTCCACCTCCACTTAATGGGTAGTAATTATTTTTTTTGATGCTGGTTTCTACTAAAAGTGATTTAATGTCATTTAAATACCCGCTTTTTAGATAAAAATCACCGACTAAATCTTTGTTAAATGTGAAGTCACTAATGTTAATGTTACTTGTTATTATTGGGGTTTGATACGCATTTTCAATGCTTATGTCACCATTGATTAAACCTGAAGCATTAAGGTAACTTAAGTTTTGGTAAGCTAGTAAATCTTCTAATACGAAGTTTTCTATATGAAAATCCATTCCATCATTTCCATCCTTATGAAGTGCCCCGTTAACGGCAATCTGTTGATTTTCATGATGTATTTTAAAGTTTTTTATTGTTGTCGTTTGAGGACTGTAATTAATTTGAGTTGGGTCTATTTCCCAAAGTCTTTCATTAATCATGATGTAAGATGGCTCTATCTTAATGCTCGCAATCAAATCATGATTTACTAGTTTTAGTGATGTTTTTGTAAATATAGAACCACTATTGTTTTTCTTATCCCAACTATTCCAAAACACATTTTGTGTGATACTATCGTTATGGGCTAATTGATGTATGCTTAGGTTTTTGAAGGTTAATACGTTATTTATTTTAAGAGTCTTTAATTGGGTGATAATAGATAACTTATCAGAATTGGTGTTGATATGTAATTCTGGTTTATCTACTTTAATATTGCCATAGTTGAAGTATTCAAACTCACCTTCAAGATCTATCTGATGCTTTTCGGTATTAAATTTACCCAATATCAAACCTCTGTCCGAAACATCAACCTTTGCATTTAAAAGGTTGGCCAGTTTGTTAATGCTTTTAAACTGTAAAGAAAATACAAAGTCGTTTTTTTCTTCTGTTGTGGGTTGTTGGTTTAATGGTGCCAAGGAAGGGGCGTGCAAATAAAGATTCTGCAACAATAATCCTCCAATTTTTGTAAAATTGTAGTTTCCTACTAACTCACCTTCCATTAAGTCAGATTGTAAGACGACATGTTTCTTCAACCCTTCTCTAACAGATATCAGTGATAATGAATCCATCCTAACATCATGGATAGGGGATGTGAATTTGGCCTCTTTAATATGTAAATAACCAACGAGGTCATTGATGCTCTTTCCTTCGAAATTGGATTGTATTTCCGCAGAAAAAGTACAGTTTGGTATGTCTTTAACTAATTGTAGCTTATCTAGTTTTAATTCGTAAAAGACAACCTTAAAATTAAAATTGGGTACCACCTTCGAATAATCCAATTTCCCTTCAAACGAAATTAATCCGTTGGGATCATTTACCAAAAACTCGCCGTCAAATTTGTGTTTAGCTAGTAAGCCATTGAGTTTTATGTTTTTGTATTGGTAGTTGTTGATGCTTAATGAATCTATATTACCTTTTAGAAATACGTTAAACGAATCAGCCGTTTGGCGATAGCCATTAATTGAGGCTTTCATTGTAACCTTACCAATATTGGCAGGGCGGTTGCTTAATGGGCCAATATTAAATTGAGATGTGGCAACCTCGCCATTAAAGATTAAGCGGTTGTTTTTATCAAATTTTAAGCTTACATCTGTTTTTATAGAGCCCAGCGGTGTTTTAAATCTACCGTAAGCCACTAAGTCTGTTAAAAAACCAGTGATGTTTCCTTTGTACGAGATGTATTCTAAGTTTTGAAAATTGCTAGGTAGCTGAAAGGTGTTGTTGGTCGTTAAATTCAATATCTTTTGTAAGTCAAGTGGGTTGGTTTTTAGCTGGGTTATGTCCAAAAATAAAAAGGTTTCGCTGATGTTTGGCAGACCGTTAATGTCAAAATTGGTAGATATAAACGATTCATTACCAAATTCTAATAAGACATCGTTTCCTTTGATGTTACCTATGTTTCCTTTAAATAATCCAGAAACAGTTAGTGGTATTTTGGAATATTGAGCCATATCCACAAAGTAACTCAAGTCATTGGGTGAGAGAAGTGATTTACCTAAATCTAAATAAAAATACTTAATGGGGGGTGTTGGGTTTTCAAATGCGTTTATATCAATCGATAAGGAATCAAGTTTTAGGTTAGAATGGTTCGATTCAATATTGAAACTAGAGATGCTTATTTTGTCTTTTTTGAGGTAGGCTTTGCCAATTGTGTTTTTAATTTTAAATCCTGACCCTTCATCAAACTGTAAACGCTCTATTATAAATGACGTAAGTGAGTCTGTTTTAATGTTTGAAATCCATGTGTTTAAATTGTTTATTTCTATCGAAATTGGTTTTTCAATTTGTGAGTCAGTGTAGTGTGCAGTCCCCTTATCAATCTGAAAACTACGTATTATAAAACTCCAGTCGGTAGGTTTTTTTTCGTTTTCGGGAGATAAGTTTAATAAAAATGAGAAATTGTAACTACTGTCTATCTTCGCAATGTTAATAAGAGGTTCGTCAATGTTAAAGGTGCCTATCTCAAGGCTTTTGTTGTAAAAAGAGACTCTTTTAATGCTTGTTTCTACACTTTTAACACGGAATAAGGTGTCGCGGTTTTGATCATACACAACCACGTCCTCTAGAACCAAACTTTTTATTGGTCGAAAACTAATATGCCCTATACTTACTTCTGTTTGTAGTTTATTGCTGATTTGTTTTGTTATATAGTTAATTACCCCTGTTTGCACTGTAGGTAGCAACAGAATAAAATACAGCAATAACAGTATGGATATAAGTGCAGTGGCTGTGTAAACTGCTATTTTGAAAATATTTTTAATACTTTTGTCGTTTTGTTTGGTCAAAATTACTAAAAATGCCTGAATTATTGAGTTGTACACTCGTCTATCCTTTGAATAAATTATAATCATATATTTATTAAGGGTGTTTTAGGCTTTTATAGAGTCTCTTTTGGGATGATTAAATTTTATTTTAATAATATCTATGTCAAATAACAATTTGGATGTCATTATATTAGCGGTTGAGTCATCGTGTGATGATACATCTGCAGCTATTTTTAAAAACGATGTGCTTTTATCCAATGTGGTAGCAAGCCAAAGCGTTCATGAGATTTATGGTGGCGTTGTTCCTGAGTTAGCGTCGAGGGCGCATCAACAAAATATAATTCCGGTAGTACATAAGGCTATTGAGGATGCTGGTGTTGCTATTGTTGATGTTGA